>JARLFW010000178.1 GCA_031296345.1 Nitrosotalea sp.
AAGTTTTAGATCTTTTGTAACTTTATCTATCATCTCTTCTGGTGCGGGTCCTATTGAGATACAAGTGACTGTTCCAGGCTCTATCTGGGTGTGTCCTGCATCTGTTACTTCAGACCAGGGCAGATCATGTGATATTGCATCTCGTTTTACTTTATCCAATTCTGACAAGCTTGATACCTTGAGAACAACTTTTTGTTGACCATATCTTTCCCATTGATCATACCATTCTCTTTTTGATTTTCTTACATGTTCTGCACCTAAAACACACGCATGCCCCACCTGGGCTGCAATCTTACCTGTGCCCATGTCAAGATCTTTTCTTACAACTATAACCTGTTTAATTATGCCCATACCAGATTGAAATAATATTAGGACATGTTAAACTTTTGAATTATTTCATAGTAAGAAAAAATACTACAACAAGAGACAGTTTAATCATTAATTGTTATAGCCATAAATAACGGGTTTGTCCTATTACATGCATGCCAGGTATGAAATGCGCATCATGCGGAATTGGATTCTTTTCAGCTACTGGATCAGACAAATGTTCCAAGTGCTCAGGTAAGGGAGACCATCACGAAGCCGCAGAAAGTCACGACTCTTGTGGTTGCGGTCATAGCCACTAAAACCCATTTTTTCATATAAACACACAAAACAATTTTTTCAAAATACATATTGAATTAATAGTAAAGATATTGATAAAAAATATCATGGACTATGACGTTGTAATAGCAGGTGGAAGTGTTGCAGGACTATTATGTGCACGAGAGATTGCCGCAAAAAACCACAAAGTCCTAGTCATTGAAGAAGACTATGAAATTGGAACTCCAGAGCATTGTGGAGGAGTAGTAAGTATTTCTGCGATGGATGACTTGGGGGTAATACCAATGAGGGCTACACTTGACAACAAGATACGCTCTGCTACAATAGTTGCACCATCTGGAAAAAGTTTTACACTTGATGCAAGACCACAGCAGGTCATAGTTTTGGATAGACGCGAGTTTGACAAACAGATTGCCCATCAGGCTCAAGTTAACGGAGCAGAGATTAGGGTAAAATCATCATTAAGAGAGATAACAAAAGAAGGGGTAAGAACTTCAGAAGGTGAAATAAAATGCAAGATAGTAGTTGATGCAAGAGGAGTATCATCGCTTATCCACAAAGACAGAACAGGTACACTCCAGTCGGCACAGTACGAAGTCTTTGCAGATTGGATAGACAAGGAAAGAATTGAAGTTCATCTGGATCAAGAAAAATATCCGGGATTTTTTGCATGGGTCATACCAACAAGAAGAGATGAAGCTAAAATTGGAGTTGCAGGAAGAGGAATAAATCCAGCACTTGCAATAGAAGAGTTTCTCAAGAAAAAAGGAAAGTATTCTACGATTAGAAAAATATTTGCACCAATTTGGATTAAAGGGCCAATCAAAGAGTTTGTCACAGGCAATATAGTAACAATAGGAGACGCCGCAGGACAGGCAAAGCCCACAACAGCAGGCGGAATTTATTCATCTGGACTTGGAGGAATATTAGCAGGAAGGTCAATTTCCAAATTTTTAGATTCAGGAAAAGAATCTAGTTTATCAGAATACCAAAAAAAGTGGACTGGAAAATTTGGTAAAGAATTTGAACACATGATTCTTGTACGTTCCCTGCTTGAAAGACTTGACAACAAGTCAATTGATTCAATATTTGATTCCATAACACCAAAGATATTAGATGAGATCTCAAAAGAGGGAAGCTTTGATTTTCACACAACATCTGTTGCAAAGATATTAGGAGTACGTGGATCAGTCAAAGCAGTTCAGGCAATTCTTGGAAATGAATTGAGAAGATTGCTGAACTAGATGATAAATGATAAGCAAGGTATAAATTCGGTCAAAATCGAGTTTTTAACATGTCGTCAACAATAACATTACCTGTGTGCAGTTCATGCCATAGACCAATAATGCCTAACGACAAGTGTGTAAAATTTAACTGTCCTAGCTGTGGCTCCGTACTACTTTGGAGATGCGAGAGTTGCAGAGAAGCAGCAAGAATATACAAGTGTAATTCATGCACTTTTGAAGGACCTTAAAAAAATGGCACGACTCTCACTTAGAGCAAAGATTTTACCAACTGGAACTGAGATAGATCTAGACGAGGTCGCAAAAAAGATCCAAGGTGTATTAAAAGAAGGCATAATATTTTCAAAGTATGCAAAAGAACCACTTGCATTTGGTCTCTACTTTCTCGTTGCAGAATTTACCCTAGATGACAAAGAAGGACAAATGGATTCTCTAGAAAATGCAATTCGTTCAATCGAAGGCGTAGGAGAATTTGAAGTATTAGGTTTAAGTCGAACATCTGTCAACATGAAGTAGGTGACATTTTGGTAAAAAAAGACGAACTGCTCCAAATGCGGGTTGGGGAAGCAAAACAAAGAGACGTTGGAAAGAGACGAGCTAGAATCGAACCAGAAGCAATGACGTTTTTAAAAGTAGAAGCAGGCGATATGATTGAGATTACAGGTAAGAGATCAAGCTGTGCCATAGTTTGGCCTGCAGATGACGATAACAAATCACCAGATGTCATCCGAGTCGATGGTCAGACAAGAAAGAATGTAGGTGTTGGAATAAACGAACTAGTAAATGTAAAGAAAATAGTTGCCAAGCCTGCAAAAAGTGTAACCCTGATGCCAGTTAATGGAAATGTTACAGTAGACAAGGAATTTACAGATTTTGTAAAAAATAGACTCAGAGGACTACCTCTTTCAGAAGGAGACGAGATATCAGTCATGATTCTTGGAAATTCAATGGATTTTAAAATTCACAAGGTTTCACCAAAAGCTGTTGTAAAGATAGAACGTAGTACTGCAGTTACAATATTAACTGAAACAACTACAGATAAAAAAATACGGGTTACATTTGAAGAGATAGGTGGCCTCAAGACCCAGACAAAGAGAATGCGGGAAATTGTAGAACTTCCATTAAAGCATCCTGAAATATTTGCAAGACTCAACATAGAACCACATAGCGGCATTCTCCTTTATGGTCCACCAGGATGTGGAAAGACATTGATTGCCAAAGTGTTGGCAAGTGAATCAGAGGCAAACTTCTATTCAATCAACGGTCCAGAGATCATGAACAAGTATTATGGAGAGACAGAAGCTAGACTGAGAGATATTTTCAAAGAGGCAAAGGAGAATTCTCCTAGTGTGATATTTATTGATGAAATTGATGCAATTGCTCCAAAAAGAGAGGAGGCATATGGAGATGTAGAAAAAAGAGTAGTGGCGCAGTTGCTAGCTTTGATGGACGGCCTCAACGACAGAGGAAATGTCATAGTGTTGGGAGCAACAAACAGACCAGAAAGTGTGGACCCTGCGTTAAGAAGACCAGGTAGATTTGACAGAGAAATTGAGATCTCAGTTCCCAACGCAGAGGGCAGACTGGAGATACTAGAAATTCACACGCGTGGTATGCCGCTTTCAAATGTAGATCTTAAGATACTTGCTGCGGAGTTGCACGGTTATACTGGTGCTGACATTAAATCACTTTGTAGAGAGGCTGCAATGAAAGCTGTAAGAACTCTCTTGCCAGATGTAGAAAATGAAACTGAAAAAATTTCTCCTGAAATTTTACTAACTTTGAAAATTACATTACAAGACTTTTACGATGCAATGCGCGAGATTGTCCCAACTGCAATGCGGGAATTTTATGTTGAAAGTCCAAAAGTATGGTGGAGAGAAGTGGGAGGACTGGATGATGCAAAAAGAATTTTGGAAGATAATTTGATAATGGCAATCAAGGAGCCTTTAAAATTCCAAAAGATGGGGATCAAACCTCCAAAGGGCGCACTATTGTATGGCCCATCAGGATGTGGAAAGACACTACTTGCAAGAGCTCTTGCGACAGAAAGTGGTGCAAACATGATACTTGTAAGAGGACCTGAGATTTTATCAAAATGGGTAGGAGAATCAGAAAAGGCAATCAGAGAGATATTCAGAAAGGCCAAGACCTCGTCACCATGTATTATAATATTTGATGAGCTTGACTCACTTGCCCGCTCCAAATCAAGTGAAGAGGGCGGAATAGGTGAGAGACTACTCAGTCAGCTTTTAACAGAAATGGAAGATGGAGGAGCCTCACGAGTTATAGTATTAGGAATATCAAATAGACCAGATCTTATTGATCCATCTTTGATAAGACCCGGTAGATTAGATCTAGTAATTTTTGTTCCACCGCCAGATGAGAAGGGAAGATTTGAGATAATCAGACTACTTACAAAACAGATGCCACTTTCTGGAGATATCGATTTGAAAGAGATTGCAGTTGCAACAAAGGGATATAGTGGTGCAGACCTGGTTGCCGTGTGTAGAGAAGCTGCAGTAAATGCAATGCGAAATAATAGTCCTAAAATTACAAGTATTGACTTTTCTACAGCGCTAAAAAATGTCAAGGCATCAATTACAAAGAGTGTAGAAGAATGGTATTCAACAGTTAAGGATAATATCTCATACGCATTACCAAAGCCAATGGACAAGGCATTTTACGGTTAGATATGGCAGTTCCACTTCGAAATACAATATACGAAAAAATAAAAATAGCGGGATCCCTTACAGATTCTGAATTATCAAAAGCGTTGATCAAGGCAGGAATTTCAATACCAGAAGACGAGTTTAACAAGATACTTCTTAATTTAGAAATTTATGGTATGATAAAAGTAACATGGCTTACAAAGGACGAACGCAGAATAGAGATATCTGAAAAAGAAGAAGATGAAGACGAAATAGAACGACAGAACATGGAGAATCTAGAAAAAGAATACGAGTCGGGTTTTCCAGGTGTCGGCCAGCAAGAAGAAGAAATTCAAGAATAAATTTATTGTCAAGGAACAATGTTAATCAAGATATTATAAGCCCCAGTCAAATCGTTTCTTGTAGACATGAGTCAATCTTTAAAAAGTGACAAGAAAATGTTGATACTCTCCATTGTAGCTGCTGCTGCAACTGTAATTGCAGGAATAATGCATTTGCAAATGGTTCCAAGAACATTATCTGAAAATTTAGGTCAAGCAATACTATATTTGGTTGGAGGACTGTTACAAATTTTCTGGGCAGTTCCAGTCATAAAAAGATGGGGCAGAGTATGGCAAATTATTGGAATTGTGGGAACCGCAGTATTGTTCGTATTATGGTATGCAAGCAGACTCCACTTGATTTCAGAAGGGGGCATATCTGAAGGAGGTTCACATAATCAACAACCAGGAGAATTTTCAAGGGGCAATATGACAGGCGGGGAGTTCCAAAGAGCAGGAGGCCCACCAAGAGGCATAGGAATGCAAATTGGTAGAATCCTGCCACAAATTGAGATTGCTCAGATCGCATTCATGGGATTATACATCACCCTAAGCATAATGATCTCTAAAAAGAAAAAAGCGGCAAAACAAGTCTGATTTTTATAAACTAGAATAGCGCCGGGGGTGTGGAATCTATTTGCCAAGTTCTTTCATGTTAGCTTCAAGAATTACCAGTCTTCTTTGTGCAACATCCACAACACGCTTTAAAACATCAATCTCATTGCTGTTTTGTTTTCCCATCTCATTTATGCTATCAAATAAAACTTTGGCCTCGTTTGTTAATCCATTATCCATCTTGTCTAGCCTAGTTGCAAGATGGATATGATCCGCCTCTAACTTTTGTATCTTATTGCTAGTCTCATCTATTTTTTTATTTACCGCATCAATTTCAGCATGAATTGACATTAATTCGTCTTCAATTTTGTTTGAGGGTGATGAACGAAATCTATCCATCCCCGGTATTTTTGGTCCCACGATTGAAGATATGCTCAGTTCCTAGTTAAGGATATGGTAATAGACCATGATACATGTACAACAACACTTGTTGAAGATTTACCATCTAGTCTTTTTTAGAATTTTCATGATGAATGATTTGATTTTACCATGTTTTGAATTGTTTTCTCTAGTGCAAGCATGTCAGTTGTTTTGTGTATTGAACAGTTGACTCCATTATCTTGTAATTTTTTCAACTCAGCTTCTGCAATATCCCCTGCTGAAAATACTAGTATGTTATTTTCTTTTATTTTGCCTGCCTGTATCAATGATTCAATAATATCATAACCTGAAAATTTTGGCATGGCCAGATCTAGCAATATGGCATCAAATCGTTGTTCCAAAATCATGGCCAATCCTTCTCTTCCATCGTTTGAGGCCATACAATCATGACCACGAGAATTCAGATATTCCCTAATCATATTTGTAATTGTTCTATTATCATCTATTGCAAGAATTCTCAACAAGATAAAACAGAGTAACCTAAATTTTAGGTTTTAAGAAAAACTGATACTTGCAAGTGTTTGTAAAATCATAACTTGTATTGAAATTATAAGATTATTTTATTATCGGAAAATGAAATGCCGCATCAAGTGCAATTGCCACAAATATTATTGTAAGATATGGAGCAGTCACCTTGTATGCCTTCCATGCAAATTCTGAAGTTGGAGTCTTGGTTAGTTTGTAATGATACACTAGCATCAAGCCGCCAGACACTAAGGCTACTGCAAGATAGACATATCCCAATCCAAACGCCACAAGCATAACAGAGTATGGCAATAAGATGGCAGTATTGAGCAAAATATACTTGGAGGTTTTTTGCATTCCAATTAGTACTGGAAGCATTGGAACTTTGGCTGCAGTATATTCTTCCTTCATCTTCATTGCAAGGCACCAAAAGTGAGAGGGAGTCCAGACAAAAACAAGTGTACCTACCAATGCACCTAGAATATCCATAGAACCTGTTGCTGCAGACCATCCTGCCATGGCTGCACAGCTTCCCGCAAATCCTCCAATTATAATATTGGACCAGTTGCTGCGCTTGAGCCATACTGTATAGATAATCACATAGAAAAATATCCCCAAAGCAATGAAAAATGTCGATACAGGATTTAGTGTAAACCATGCATATACTACAGAGATGCAACTTACTGCCAATCCATAGATCAAAACATTGCGTGAAGACATTCTTCCAGAAGGAATTGGTCTAGTACTGGTTCGTTTCATCAACGGATCAATGTCTTTGTCATAAAAGTGATTGAGTGCACTTGAACCAGCAGATGCGAGTGCACCTGCTATTATAAGATGAAGAAATGTAGTATAATTCAGAGGTGCATGCATTATCAGTATGCTTGCAGCATACATCGAGGTAATTGCTGTAATAACAAGTAAAACTATGATTCTAGGTTTAGATATCTCAAGTACTTCCTTTAATCCCACGATCTTGAGCAATTTGCAGGGAATTTAATTTCTTCGAAGATTCCCCTTTTTTTGCGAGTTCAAAAGAATTAAGTATTACACTTCGTGAAACTACCTCAAATGAGTGACTGGGACCTAATGATGCCAGGAATGGGACTATCAGCGATAGGTCTTGCAGGTGTTATTTTATCATACATGGGTATTGCCAATACATTCCTTACAGGAATGCAAGCATTAGCAGGTTTGACTTTGTTTATCGGTTTGGTATTTTTATCAGCAGGAATGCTAAGTGGTGGAATATCTACTAGCGGACGAGCAAAGGCAACTACACTTGTGATATTCGGCATTGCGGGCTCTGTTGGAACTTATGCAATTAGTTTGAATAAAGTAATCACATCATTGCCATTATTTGTTGGATTACTCATAATGATAATCATTCCAAGTATAGTAATCGCGTTTGCTGCAATGAAGACTCCAAAATACTTCAAGCCAATTGCGGTAATATTTGTACTAGCATCTTTGACGGCAATTACATCTTATACAGTATTTGGTTTTGTCGGACCAGGAGCTCAATTTTCATTTCACACCCCAGGACAGAATGTAACAGAGGCGGAAAATACAACTGCCGTTTCTACTGCCCCAGTTATTGTAATCAATATTCCACTCAACTCATCAATTCAAGGACATCCAAACTTTGACCCTGCCACAATTTCAGTTCCCAAAGGCGACATAATAAAGTGGACAAATAATGATAAAGTTCCACATACTGTAACTAGTGCACCAGATGGTTCAGCATGGGATTCTGGAATAATATCAGCAGGAAAATCTTACCAGTTAGATACATCAAAACTTAATGCAACAGAATATGATTATCTTTGCACAGTTCATCCGTTTATGACAGGAAAAATAACTATAACAGCTCCTGTCAAGCCGGTATTTGCAAATGTAACAATAGCAGCAGGTTCTGCAAAACAAGCTACGGGTCAGAAATATTTTGATCCTGCCGAGATTTCAGTAAAGACCGGAACTACTGTAGTCTGGACAAATGCAGATAGTGTATCGCATACAGTAACCAGTGGAGACCCTAATGCTGGTCCATCAGGCGTATTTGATTCGAATTTGATAAAGCCAGGAAATACATTTAATCATAGATTTGATTCTGTTGGAACAACTCCATACTTTTGTACAGTCCACCCATGGATGACTGGAAAAGTTACAGTAGGATGACAGTAAAGTCCATAGTTTTATCTAAAAATCAAATCGATATATTAAAACAGGATTCTGAAAAAAATTCTCCAAATGAGGCATGTGCCATACTGTTTGGTAAAACAGATGATAGCAATATAATAGTCAAGGAAGTTTTTCTTACAAAAAATATAGAAAACTCACCAGTAAATTTTACCATATCACCGGAAGAGTTGATACTAGCATACAGTAAGGCAGAGAGAGAAAACCTTGATGTCAGTGCAATATTTCATTCCCATCCAGGGTCTGTGGCATATCCTTCTTCTACTGACAAGAAATACATGGAAATTAATCCAGTACCGTGGGTTATTTTTTCAAACATACATGACGAGTTTAGAGCCTATATCTACGATTTAGATCTAGTCCCAGTTCCAGTAAAGATTTTGTAATTTTACTTTTTATGAACGTGTTTGTGTCGTTCAAGGTGGTCTTTGTCTGTAAAAGTTGTATCACAGTCTTTACATTTGAATTCGGTCTTTGTGCCCCACATCGACAGGTATTGGGCAAACTAATCTAAAAGGCTTTAGCAAGATAATCTGAAAGTTATTTTTTTGCCATCAAGATTTATTGGAATTTTTATATCTTTTGATATAATTTTTCCAATAACATTTACAGGAGAATATGGTTTGATTTCACCTTTATTCCCAATAGGAGTTGGACCAAAGAATAGGCAGATGGCTTGCCCAGGAGGCCAATACGCAACATCAAGTAGACCAACTAATGGTTTAGAGTTTTCTGCTATTACTATAACTGGAATTGGGTCTGTGTAGAGCTCTTCACCCCAGACATGCACAGTTACAGAAATTGGCAGGTTATCAAGAATTGCTTTTACAGTATTCGGTGCAAGAGAATAATCAAGTTCTATCTCTAGAGACTTATTTTGCGGGACCTCAATTGTTATTTTAGATAGCATTTTAGAAACTCAGGTAAACGATGCCAGAGCGCGTGTGACATCTGTTTTGCTTATTATTCCAGAGATCTTTCCTTTCTCATCAAGCACCCCAAGGGCACTTACATTATGAGCAATCATGACCCTACATGCATTTGCAAGGTCTTGATTGCTTTTTATTGAAAATATCCCTCTTGTCATAATTTCACTTGCAAGTGTTACGGCTCCAAATCCTTCAGTTGAGACAAAGCCTTTCTGAATGTGATCTGATAATGAAAAATCATCGGAAAAATCTTCAATTCCAAGTTCAAGTGAGACTCTAAAGAAATCTCTAAACGATATAACACCAACTGGATTATCGTTTTGATCTTTAGCAATTATTCTTGAGATTTTATGTTCAAGCATCTTTGTCATAACTCGTGTTAGTGATGCAGTATCATGTACTGTAAACACATGATCAGTCATATAGTCTGCAACCGTGTGTTTTTTTGCGTGATTCATAGAATAAAATTTTGTAAGATCAGTCTTTGTAAATATTCCCTCAAGATTATTTTCGCTTCCCACTGCAAGAGAGCTTATATTTTTTTCAATCATTTTCTTTGCACATAAAACTACAGGTGTAGTGCTATCAGTGTATACCAGTCCTTTCATTATTTGAGCAAGCGGTATTCTGTCAAGGCTTTGATTGGATTTTTCAGTAAACAAGAAAAAGCCAATGTCCTTTTCTGTTACAATGCCAACTGGTTTTTGTCCACTAGTTATCACAAGACGACTTTTGTTAAGATCAAGCATCTTGGACATTACTTGTGAAACGCTGGAATTCTCTGTAATAGATAGTGGTTTATGCATTAATTCTTTGGCAGTGGACATGAAAATATCATATAGTGATTATCCATAAAAACTAGGGATTAATTATCAAGTCTGAAAATTAGGAGATTTTTCATTTGTTAAAAATTTGAAAATAAATTGAGTGGATCGAGGGATGAATGTTCAGGATATTATTTTGGATCAGCGTAAATATTGGAAGATCATCTTTGAAGGATTTCAGTGGGTGGATTTTGACTCTATGGCTGTTGGTTTTAATTACCAATTATTACCAACCATTACCAATAGGTATATAAATCCATACCAATCATAGGAAATACATGAGTAAAACACCTGAACCAAAAGAGTTCAATACAGAATCAAAAGAAATCCACTCAGTCTACAAGCATAGCGCAGACAGATTTTTTGATGAGGTAGAAAAATCAATACCACAATTCCATCAATCAATCACAAGTCTTCAGCGTTCATACATTGCAGCATGGAAAAAGGCAGTAGAATCTACCATGTCCATGACTCAGGAATTTGCAACAAAATGCGGCATGAGCACAGGCGTTACATCTGCTATGGCAAAAATAGTAAATGGTACAACTGAAGAATTCATGAAGGCACATGCACTACAAAATAAAGCAATACTGACTGCAATTGATGCTACCCAGCAATCAATCAACACATTCAACGAGAATGCAAAATTGTATACTGGACTAGACCAAGGCATAATGCAATATTGGATTCAAGCATGCACACCTACACGAAACTAGTGTAAAGGAGCTTTATCCTTTTTTATTTTAAATAATCATACCTGGATTCTTTATTCAATTATGATCCTGATCATCTCATTCTATTAGAAATGGACGGAAATCCATATGATATGAAAAACTTGTGGTCTTAGGTCCATCATGGACAGGTCAAATCACTTGAGAAAGACAAGTATGAAGCATATTTAAGCAAACAGGCATCTCTGGTGCAATCAGCCGGCATAAGGCTCAGATGAAGATTTCTACCAACTGAACACATCATTGGAATAAATCACGTTAGACAACTCCAAACTAGCAACTTTTGAGAATAGAGTACTACCTCCGAGTAAATTAATAAAAAATAGAATTAATCGAGGTCCAATTTCGGAGTATCATCTTGCTCTTCGTTATTCGTTTCCTTTGTTACTTCCAGTTCTTCCTCTATGTCTTCTATTGGAGTTTGATTTGGTTCGCTTATTTCGCTTGATTCCATGTTAGTATTCATCTTTGTTAACTTTAGAATCTTATTCCTATAGAAGCCAGTGTGATATCGATCTTATGTTGTCTTATGGTGAACTAAATTTTTACATCAGATACTAGTACCCGAGTAAAAAGTGGCATAGTTTGTCATTTTCAAAAAACATGGCAGTATTCAAGAAAAATTCTCAAATATGCCATTTATATCACATATATGAAAAATTCAGGATATTCCTTCGGAGAAGTGTAACTTTGATCAATCTCATGTCTGCATTATCTAACTTTGAAACTCTAAATAGAACTATTTTCAAACAGGAATCATGGAAATTCACGTATACGACACATACGTAGAGGCAAAGGACGGCCACACGATGCATTTTGACGTCATTACCAGTCAGAAGGATCATGCTAAAGCAATCCAATATGCAAAGGAATGGCTAAAAACCGTCGGAGAGGCTGATTCAAAGGTATCAACGGAGGAATGTCAGTTCTGCCACTCACAAGGAGCACCAGAGCCCATTGCAAATGAGATCCAAAAGAATGGCTATTTCATCCAAAAGATGGAAGGCTGCCCGTAAAGCTATCTACTTAATTTTTTAATCCAATCACTATTTTTAAAAACACTATTAGCGTCTAGCATATCATATCATACCATGACAAAGAAGAGCCAGTACAGCAGACTTTCAATTGAAGGAGATATTCAGACAAGGTGGATATGTGGCTGTTTTGAGACAGTAGATGGTTTTTTCAAATTTTGTGCACAGCACAAAGAGATAATGAAGCAGACCATAGAGTCTCAAATAGACAAGCTTGACATGACTACAGTAGTAGAAGAATAATTTTTCAAGTCATTTTCTTTTTGTGTACGGCTTGAATGTAATACCTGCAAGCCCGCGTCGAACCATTTTGTTAAATCTCTTCCCATGACTAAGATATGGAAATCTCATGTGGATTAGTTCGTGAAC
>JARLFW010000179.1 GCA_031296345.1 Nitrosotalea sp.
GCCATTCTCTTTGAAGTATTTGTTTCATCCATTGATCAAACTCTTCCTCAACAAATTTAACATCTTCAAGTGGATTATGAGTTCCTACAGGGACAGGTTGACCTTGTATGTCAGTAGAACCTGATGCGTCCACTATATGGATTAACACTTCAGATGTTCTTGCATCGTCCAAGAATTTATTGCCAAGACCTTTTCCTTCATGAGCTCCAGGAACTAGACCTGCAACATCTACTAGCTTGATTGCAATAAATCGAATTCCATTAACACATAATGGATGATTGTGATTTATTGCAAAATGTTTGCAGGCACAATTAGTCTTCACATAAGCAATTCCCATATTTGGCTCAATGGTTGTAAATGGATAATTACCAATCTGAGCTATAGTCTGAGTAGCAGCTGAGAAGAATGTGGATTTTCCGACATTGGTTTTCCCTAGTAGGCCAATTTGCATGAGAATTAATCAAAGATATGCTCTTATTAGTATTCCAAAAGTGTTTAATTTCATTCAATTACAGTATATTTAGTGAAAATAATAACTGGCAATCCTGGAACGGGTAAGCATACAATAGCAAAATTGATTTCAAGGAAGCTAAACCTTGAGATAATTGATATCAACAAGATTGCAATAAGTGAGGGAGTATTTGTAAAGAATAACGGGACACTTGATGTAGATGTTAGTAAATTAAAAAAAATAATAAACAAAATGAATTCAAAGGACTCGTTACTTGTAGGACATCTTGCTCCTTATGTCATATCACCAAAGAATGTAGAATTGTCTGTGGTGTTAAGGAAAAGCCCATACAAATTGCAATCAATATACAAAAAAAGAAAATACACCAGCAAAAAATTCCTTGAGAACATAGGCAGTGAAATATTAGGCATTATCTATCATGATACGGTACAAGAGTTTGGTAGAAAGAAGACCTTTCAAATTGATACTAGCAGTAAATCAATTTCTGCAACGGCAAAGAAGGTAGAATCAATTTTCAAAGGAAGTAAAGTAGAAGATAGTGTAGATTGGCTACAACTAGTTCTCAAGAAAGGAGACATGCAGAAATTCTTTCCATACTAGGTTCAAATTACGCCATATCAGATTAAAATTTAAAATGTTCGAGATAAAAAAATCAGATCTTGCAGGAAGAATAGGAATACTTCATACAAATCATGGTAAAGTTGAAACTCCTGCATATGTTCCTGTAATTCATCCAGTCAAGCAAAAAATTCCTGCTAAAAAATTAAGAGAGATGGGATTTGATCTAGTCATTACAAATGCGTACATCACATTAAAGAGATATGGGGATGAGGCAATAAAACAAGGCATTCACAAGATAATTGATTACGACGGTGCAATCATGACAGATTCTGGTGGATATCAGGTCTTGGAATACGGAGACATTGATGTAGATTATAAAAAAATTGCAGCTTTTGAAAAAGGAATAGGAACTGATATTGCGATTCCTTTGGATCGACCTACAGGACTTGGACTTTCAAAAAAGAAGGCAATAGAATATGTGCAACACACACTTAGAGTTTCAAAAGAGACTTTTGATACTAGAGACGATAATGGTCAGATATGGGTCGGACCAATACAAGGAAGCGAACACTCAGATCTAGTCAAAAAATCAACAAGAGCACTTATTGATTCAGGTTTTCAAATGTTGGCCCTGGGAAGTCCTGTTGAATTTATGGAATCTTATGAATACAAATTACTTGCCAAAATGATAATAACTGCAAAAAAAGAGATTCCAGATTCCATCCCACTTCATCTATTTGGAGCAGGACATCCACTTACCATACCTCTTGCAGTGGCACTTGGTTGTGATACCTTTGATTCTGCATCTTATATGCTATATGCAAAACATGATAGATACATCATGGAAGATGGTACTGCCCATCTCTCTGAAGTTGCATATTTTTCTTGTAACTGTGAAGTATGTATCAGATTAAAGCCAAAAGAGATGTTATCTCTAGATAAAGAGGATAGAATTAACAAGATAGCACTCCACAACCTATATGCCATAAAGGCTGAAGTAGACAGAGTAAAAGAGGCCATTCATGAGGGACGACTATGGGAATACACCATAAGAAAGGCAAGAGCTCATCCCAAGTTATTTGAAGCAATATCTATTTTCACTAATAATACTTCCTTCTTTTTAGAAACTACACCACGATACAAAGAGAATGCAGTGTTTCTGTTTTCCAAAGAAGATCAGTATAGGCCTGAGATTTTTAGATTCCATTCACTTGTACGTAAATTCAAAACTAAAAAGAAGACATTGGTAATCATACCAGATGGTAGCATAAGACCATTTTATACTTCAGCAGAGTATAACAACCTAAAAAAGAAATTTGAATCCAAATTAGACGACGTACAATTTTGTCAATACAATCAGTATCTTGGAATAATTCCATTGGAACTATCGGATATTTACCCTGCTGCTCATTATGTAATATCAGACACGGACTTTAATCAAAATGAATTTCCAGAATTCACTAAAACTTGGAGTATGTTTCTTAAAAACAACAAATTCAAGAAAATTTATGCCACAAATGATGAGTTCTTAAAATATCAGTCCAAAGGCCTAAAACCAAAAATCAAATTTCTCAATATCAAAAAATAATAAAAAAGAAAATGAATCCGCTTATAGTGCGGCGTCTTCTGCCCAGCCTTTTACGAATATACCGTTCTTGTGTAGAGGTACTGGTTGTCCTGGAGTGTAAGTCATTGGTCTCATCCAGAAGATTGCTTTTGTTGGGCAAACTCCAATGCATGCTCCGTCTGAGATGCATCTTTCTGGATAAAATACAAATGCTTTACCTCTCTTCCAACCATCTACTGGTTTTACACGAAGAACGTCTGGACCAAGAGAAGTACAGATCTCTACGCATAGCGCACAGCCTATACATCTCTGCTCATCAACGTCTGGAAGAATTGCTATTGGCATTCTGTTTTTGATCTTTCATCGTTTGCTATTTAAATGATCTGCAAAATCCATAACGGAGTTATAGAATTTTTTCAAGTTTTTAAAATAAAAGAAAAACAAAAAGAAAGTATAAATGATATTTTTACTTCTTTATTTGGCGCATTGCTTCAATCTGGCCTGATGTTACCCAGTCAAGCAATTCCGCAGATGAAGGATTTAGATCTCCTTTCTGATTCATCATATTGTGAACCCAAATCCAGTTTATTTGATTCAATAGTGGTTTGTTTCCCTCATCGCCCTTTCGAACTTTGTCTCTAAGGTCTTTTGGGATTGTACTCCACCATGCTTCAAAAGTTCTACCCATAGTCGGATCATTTTTTTTGATCTAATTAAGTCTTTTGCAAATCATCCAAGAAATATAACAAGTCAGGTCCGATCTGAGTGCTAAAGATTTAAAAGTCCTTTGAAAAAGTTTTGATTCTTGCAAGTAAGAGTTCTAGGGGCAGCCAAAGAAGTGGGCAGATCAGCATTTCAAGTAAATTGTGATGGTGCTAGTTTTCTATTAGACTATGGAGTTGAGTTAAGAAAAGAGTCACTATATCCAATTGCGGTAAATCCACATGAGATAAACGCGGCCATAATTACTCACGCACATCTTGACCATTCTGGCAATATGCCAGCACTCTTTGTAAATGGTAGTACTGATGTTTATGCTACCCCTCCAACGTTTGACCTTTCAAGATTGTTAATTGAAGATATGCTTAGAATTCAAAAAACTCAGCTACCGTACGATTTCGCTAATGTTTCAAAGATGATGATGCATTCAAAGGAGATAAAATATAGAGAAAAAATTGAACGTGGAAATGCTTCTTTTCAGCTACTCGAATCAGGCCATGTTTTAGGAGGAGCATCAGTCATAGTTGAATCTGAAAATAAGAGATTATTTTACACTGCAGACATAAACCCAAGAGGATCAAGAATGTTAAGAAACGCTGATCTTGATTTTGGTGAGGTTGATTTAGTGATTACTGAAAGTACATACTCTCAGACAAACCAGATGCCACGAAACGAATCAGAAGAAAAATTCATGGAATTTGCATATGAAGTGTTGGATAGAAAAGGCTCTCTCTTTGTACCAGCTTTTTCAGTGGAAAGATCACAAGAAATTGCATGTGTCTTAAAGAACGCGGGATTCAAACACAAAGTGGTAATGGATGGCATGGCTGTAAAAGTAAATGAAATAATGTTGAATTATCCAGAGTATCTACGCGACCCAAAAGTTTTTGCCGATTCTGTTCACCAAGCAGTTTGGATAAAGGGAGAAAAAGAAAGAAAGCATGCATTAGATGAACCAGCTGTCATAATTTCACCTGCAGGTATGTTAGTAGGTGGTTCTGCAGTATTTTATTTACAGAATTTAGCATTAGATAAGAGAAATGGTATTGCTCTAGTTTCATATCAAGGAGAAGGAACACCAGGAAGAAAACTCTTGGATACAGGACGAGTTGGTGTAAGAGGAAAAGAGTTCAAGTGCGAGGCAGAAGTAAGACAGTTTGAATTTTCAGGACATGCCGATAGAGACTCTCTCTTTGAATTAATGAAAAAAATCAAAGGCAATCCTAAAGTTCTTACTGTTCATGGAGATGCAGATTCCTGCACAAAATTTGCAGATGAGATACGTGAAAAATTTGGGTTTGAGGCATATGCGCCAGATGCAGGCCAAACAATAACCGTATAACAATGCGGAAAATATCTACGGTAAATATAAAGACCACAATTAACAGCGGACAAGTTTTTCTTTGGAATAAAATTGAAGACCAGTGGATAGGTGTAGATGGTCAAGATATCATAATCCTAAACCAATCACCGTTTAGTGCAAGATCATCATCTAATAACATAAATAATTTTTTTAGAGAAGATGATGATTTAAAAAAAATATTATCAAATATTAGCAGAGATAAAATTGTGGCAAGAGCAGTAAAACAATCCCCAGGTTTGAGATTAATGAGACAGGATCCATTTCAATGCTACATATCTTTTATTTGCTCGTCCAATTCTTCGATACAAAATATTAAATCAATGCTAGAAAATTTATGCAAAAAATTTGGTACAAGACAAGAATTCAATGGATATGAGTTACATACATTTCCAAAAGCTGAGATCCTTGCAAAAGCATCTATGAAGGATCTTACCGAGTGCAGACTGGGATTTAGAGCAAAGTATGTCAAAGAAGCATCTAAGGCAGTAGATTCTGGTAAGATTGATTTTGCGCAGTTAAAAAAAACAGATTATCAAACAGCTATAGATAGTCTAAAAAATATTCTTGGGATAGGTAACAAGGTGGCAGATTGTATAGCATTGTTTTCTCTTGATAAAATGGGAGCATTTCCAATTGATAGATGGACACAAAGAATTTTACTAAAATATTATAAGAAATTTTTTGATAATGTAACAGAAAAACCGGTAACTGAAAAAAAATATGAAAAACTTCATGAAGAGATTGTGGAATACTTTGGTCCTTATGCAGGTTATGCACAACAATTTCTTTTCAAAATGGAAAGAGATCTTAATGAAAAAAAATGGTTGTAAAAACCCTTAATATGGCTACTAATTGCCCGATATTTGGGCCTGTAGCTCAGCTTGGACAGAGTGCTGGACTTCTAATCCAGTGGTCAAGGGATCGAAGCCCTTCGGGCCCGTTTAATCAGATAACTTTGAGAAGTAACCTGATGTTAGATTTCTAACAATTTAATATCTTCATTTGAAGAACAATGTAATATGAAGGACATTGAGCTAAAATTAGAAAATCTTACTTTCAAGTCTCATGAGATAATCAAAGGAAAAATCCAAGTAAATTATTCTGGAAGATATGACGGAGTTGTAGTAAATGCTCAGATTTTAGGTTCCAATCAGCTCATAGTGTATAGATCGTACAATAACAAATCCATATCACAAAATCTCTCAAGATTATTTATTAATAAAAATGACATACCACAAAATTTAGTTGAATTTACAGCTTCAATTGAATTTGAATCAAGAGAGATTCATGAAATAAAATTCAGAGCATCAATAATTCAAGAACATAAAGAGATTGAAAGTGATGTTGTTTTTGGAAAATTAATGCCCTGATTTTTGTATGATATTTTAATTTGGTCTTAGGATGTTAGAGCACCATGTACTATAGTTATAGTTCCCCTCATCCATGGATGAGGTTCGCAGTGATATGGTATAACAGCTTCCTGCGTAAAGACAAATTGGTATGAAGCACCAGGTTTGATAACTCCAGGAGATCCAAAGTCTCCACTGTAAGCATCTTTGAATGGCTTGTCAGGGGTAACAGTATGTGCAGCTTCACTAGTATTCTTCCAGATTGTCAGATTGTTTACTCCAAGTTGAGCCGTAATTGTCTTGGGGGTAAAGTTTTGTTCTTGTGATGGTAATTCTGATCCAGGTACAATAATTATTGTAGTCGTATCAGTAGGATGAAGAACTTTGTCCGGAATTATCGGCTTTGCGTTAAGCTCGGGGATATAGTAAAGCTGATAATAAGAAACTCCAAGTGCAGCTCCGATGATAACTGCGATCAATCCTATTCCATACGCATGACTGGAGGATGGAAGGCTCAACTATTTTCTGATCTTGTTTTTAGTCTTATAAAGCTATACAAAAATAATTGAATTATTATTAAATATGATTTATTTTCAAGTATGAAAGTTATTGGATTAGATCAATATTCTAGTCTATTGCGACAGACTTCCAGATGATTCTTTACTATCAAGCGGCTTTGGAGATTCTGTTTCTGTTGGTGGTGGAACTGGGATCTTCTTTGCTTCATTTAGTCCGTGTCGATAGAGATGGAATAGTCCAGCAAATACCATAAGCATCAATCCAGTTAGAAATAGAGCAAAGTTTTTCATCCCACTCAGTGCTGCGTTGTATGCTGCAATGTTAAGATACACTTGGAATGCAAGTAGTGCTACAATTAACCAGTTAATCCATTTTCCTGAGAGATTAATTGGGGCCGATTTATGTGGTGCTTTTGCAGCTGCTAATTTTGCTTTTCTTTCTGATTCCTTTGCAAGTAATATCATCATGTACGAGAATCCAAATCCTATAGGAACCAACAATAACATTACCAAATAGAAGAAGATTGGATCAATTACAAGTCTAGCAACAAGTGGCTTTGTAATATCAGGCGTAATGTAAAAGCCCCAGTATGTTGTCACCATAACCTGAGTAATGCCAGTAATACCAAATGCAGTTACTAAAGGTCTATCTTTCCATGAGAACTTTTTGTACCTATCTATGAATGGAGTCATTGCAATTGCTACAATGAATACACCAGGCCATAGTACACCTGTTACAAATTTATCATATTGTGTTCTCAAGAATGCATAGATGCCTGTAAGATACCATTCAGGCACAGTAATTCCTGGCGGTACTGATGGTTGAAACTTTGAACCAAGATCTACTGGGAAGACACCTCCTGTTATAAATACCGCACCAGAAATTGCCATTACCATAGGTACATCAAAGACTAGGAATCGTGGTAAGTGAACTGCCATTAATCCTAGCATCACTACTGGTAGAAGAAATACATGCATAGTGTAAAACCTAAGGATAAAATCAGCAAATCCAGAACCAAACATTGCATCACGAATTGTAGGTCCAACTACGGGCATTGAATTGGTAAGAGATGCAGCTATACTAATTGCAAGTTCAGCACGTTCACTAAATATGATATCATATCCAGTAAATGCTTCCAAGATAGTTACAGTACCAAGTACCACACCTGTGACCCAGATAATTTCATTTCTTATCTTGTATCTTCCACTAAAGTATTGATAATACATATGAAGTACTGCAAGAAGAACCATTGCGTTTGAAGCATGATAGTGAATATTTCGTATCATAAATCCATATGGAACATTATTATTGATTTTGGCAACAGTATCCCATGCTCTATCTAATGTGGGCTGATAATAGAACATCAACAATGCACCAGTGACTCCAAGAATTACAAACATCACAAATGTGAGCATTCCCAAGAAGCCAAATGGACTTACAAATCTTCCAGGGAAGGAGAACTTGGTTCCGATAAATACTGTTCTTTCCATTCCATCCCATATCCAGTAGAAAAAATCTACTAGACCGTTTCTACGTTTTAAGGAAACGACCATATCCCACTATTCCATTTTCGTTTACAGACCATACAGCTGGTTTAATCCATAAATTTCCATCGTTATCAGCTTCAAAATTAAGAGTTGCCAATACATTTGAAGGAGAAGCTTGAAGAGAAGCAGGTCCTGCAAAGGCCTTTCCATTTAATGGATTATACATACTTCCATGACATGGACATTCCCCTCTTTTTCTACCTTCTTGAGGCCAGTATTTCCATAAGCACCACAAATGTAAACAAACCATACTATAGGCACGAAATGCACTTACGTCTTCTGCATCACCACCAAGTTCGTCAGGCAACCTGATAAACTGCCATTTTTTAAAGGGCTCTTGATCAAGTACTGCATCTCCTGATAATGGATAAGTGATAACCTCAGAGTGATTTTTAGGAAAAGTCTTAACGTTTGCTTGTGTTCCGTCTGGAAGTATAACTTGTGCTCTCACCAAGGAGATATTTGATGGGTTTGGCATGAATTTACCCCATGGAATAAATGGCGTAAAGGTCAAAGCAACACCTGCAGCAGCTAATAATTTGAGAAAATCACGTCGAGACAAAGCATCCCTGGAAGAATCTTGCTCAGACATCCAGAACTCCGTTGTCAAAAAAATGCATATAAACCTTGTCTAACTTCTTTTTGAAATTCTTAATTTTTTCAAAGTAACAATGGTTATTGTTGATGCAATTGCAATTCCTACTATTA
>JARLFW010000180.1 GCA_031296345.1 Nitrosotalea sp.
AATTTTGATTGCCACCAGATTCTGATGGAGATTCCAAACTTTCTTCAATTAGTTTGTAAAGTGTTTGAAAAATCATTGTATCTTCTCTGTTTAGACGAAGTTCATCCACAAAGTAGAGATAAGTAGATTTTTCTTTATTATACAAAATATTTGCATAGCTAAATGGGGGCTGTAACGGGTACTTTTTTATAATTTCATACCCTGATGGAATTTGACTTTGTCCTTCATCTATGATTTGACTTTCAAGAAAAGTTTCAACTTCTTGAAATTTTTTTGATTTATCTTTCATTTGTTAGTCACCAAAAATAAAAAAGAGGAGAAGTTGGGCGTCTTTTCAAACCCCCTATTTGCTTTCTACAGTAACTGATTGCGGTGCGCCTACATTACCAGCATATATTGCTACACTGCTTTGCGAACCTGCATCTACAGTACTCAAGATACCTGATGGCACTTGGAAGTATACCACTGCTGTACCGCCTGGCTTCAATGAAATTGGACCACTTGCTTGTGCAAAGCACATAGTTGGATTAACAGCGTTACCAAACTCATTAATTGCGAAGTTAGTACCTGTAGGGCAAGAACTGAGTGGATTACCTGCTCCAACGTATGTTCTCATGATTCCATTTGGAGTAGATGTGCCTGTGTAGTTGAGCTGCGATTGGAAGTTTGCAGCAGTTACTCTGACAGGATTGCTGTCAAAATACCAGTTTGCATATGGTACCTGAGTTCCACGTACGTTAATCTGGTCAACAGACAAAATCTTGTCACCGCTGTTTCTAATCTCTGCAGCACCCCATGTCCAAGTTGCCTTATCAACAGTAGTTGCACTGGTCGAGTTTAGCCATACATGAGCACCTTGGGCAGTTACGCCGGATGATTGAGCACCTGTCTGGAAAAGGCTAGTACCATATAGTACAACACCTGTTCCAAGAACAACGGATGCAACCAAGATGATCAGTGTAGTAAGCACGGCACTGATTGCCTTTCTGTTTTTTGTTCTAGGGAACATATTCATTATTAGCAAGTATGGGAATGGTGAATATCTCATCTAGCATGTAATTTTTGCTTACACCTAGTCTGATGAGACAGTCTTGTAGGCAGTGATGAACTTGGCTACAAGTTGACCAAGATTAGATGACT
Organism: Nitrosotalea sp.; assembly: GCA_031296345.1. Lineage (GTDB taxonomy): Archaea > Thermoproteota > Nitrososphaeria > Nitrososphaerales > Nitrosopumilaceae > Nitrosotalea. The sequence goes on from JARLFW010000180.1 coordinate 1,141, forward strand.
CGTGCACACTATTTCTAAAACGCTTTGATGTGGATTTCGATACTCCTATGGCAATTAAAGAGACTCCTGACACATCAAGTTTTTTAGCAATTTTAGCAAGATGCTGATTTATTTTTTCATAACCAGATGGATGCCCGTCAGTAATAAGAAAAATATACTTTCGTTCTCGTGGATCTCCTACTAATATCCTACGAGTCAACTCTATTGCATCTGGTAACAATGACAGTCCATTATTTTCTAACGAACCAATACGAGCTTGAACTTCATGATTATATTTTTCATCAAAATCTTTTAAAATTTGAAAATTATTATCAAAGCTAAATAAAGCCCATGAATTAGATTTTCCTGCCAGATCATTTGCAGCCTCAGTTATACATATGGTGAACTCTTTAATTTGTTCAAACCGAAAACTCATACTTGCACTGTTATCTATCAAAATTACCCATGCTTCTTCAACTCTCCTTATTTCATCTCGTTCAAATACATCAATAGATTGTGATTCTGATGCAATAGATTGAATTGCCATTTGCATATTTAGATAACCCATCTCATCCATTTTGGGTTCATCAAAAAGGTTTCCCACCATTTGTATCTGTTGACGAATTCGCCTCAATAGTGGAGCTATTTTTTCCTTGATTTGTAAAAAATTATGAAAGTTTCCTTGCGGAATAACAATTGCGTTAAAATTAAGATCTTTCAAATTCTTTTCATATTTTCTAAGCATTTTTGATGTGAATTGTTCATCTTCTAACCATAGTTCATCAAGTTTCATAGTATGTTCTTGAAACAACCCATGGGGCTCAAAATCAGGACTTTGTCGTGCAGTCTTTAGGATTTGTCCCACACCATGTCTTTCACGGTAGGGCGGAATTTCTTGAGGCAACAAATCCCTGTTTTTATAAAGCAAGTTTGCAAATAAAATAGCATCACCTTGTTTGTTAGTTATACTAGTTCGAATCTTTTTAATTTTTTCTTTATTAGATGACCCAAAAAATTTAGTTCCCACATCAAAAGATTTACAAGAATTTGTTCCAGTTGTGGACATTAATTTAAGATCTATATTTTGCACATTTTCCCATATTTCAGAATCAGTATGAGATATGTATCGCTCAACAGATACATCTTCAATATAGTCAATTACACGTAGACAAACATCTTCTGTCTTAGATTTTTTCCAAGAAGAATATACTGAGTATCTTGAAACACACGCATGTGCAGCAAGATGGTAGATTGTCGCCAAAAATAAACACCAAAGATTTCTTCTACCAATAGGATCATTTTCAAATAGCATACCTTCAAACAAATATTTATCATTCTGTTTTCTTGGCAACGGAATAATAATTTCTAGATCAGAGACATGTTTTATCATTGGAAATAAGATTTTTTTTGAGAAGATAAGATTCAGATTACCTGGTGTTATCTGAGAAAAATTGTAAAAAATATCTTCGGCAAATTCTAAAAAACTAGATCCTTTTTCTTTCATCAGATTCCAGCTATTTTACAAATTATTTTTCTTACAATCCCTTGAACTTCGATATCATCACTAGTGAGTGAAATTATTGTTTCTTCTGCAGCATCTTTTAGTGAAGCACCATC
>JARLFW010000004.1 GCA_031296345.1 Nitrosotalea sp.
ATTGCAAAAGAGATGGGTGCCACAGAGGTTCACATAGTAGGTGGATTTCATCCCGAACTTCCAATAGAATACTATGAAGAAATGTTTAGAACAATAAAACAGAATCATACTCAAATGCACATCAAAGCACTTACTGCAGCTGAAGTTTTCTTTATCGCAAGACTTACAAAAAATTCTGTAAAAGAAGTATTGACCAGATTCAAAGCTGCTGGCTTGGATACAATGCCAGGGGGCGGTGCAGAACTTTTCCATCCTGATATTAGAAATAAAATTGTTAGAGGCAAGTGTTCTGGACAAGAATGGCTAGATACTATAGAGCAGGCTCATAATCTTGGAATAAAAAGCAATGCCACAATGTTATTTGGTCACATTGAAAAACCCGAACATATCATTGATCACTTGGTAAAATTAAGAGAAGTCCAAAAAAGAACCAAAGGATTTCTTACATTGATTCCATTAAAGTTCAGCCTTGACAACACCGAACTTGAAAAGAATGGATTGGTGACAGTTGAGAGTCCTTCTACATATGATCTTAGAATAACTGCAATCTCTAGGCTGATGCTTGCAAAAGAACTTGATAATATCTCAGTATACTGGGTTGCACTTGGCAAGAAACTTGCACAGGTTGCTCTGACTTATGGAGGAAATAACTTGGTAGGAACTGCATTCTCTGAGGAGATTTACAAAGCAGCAGGTAAGGGAACAAACACTTCTATTATTGAACTTGCAAATATGATCAAAGAGATTGGCAGAGAACCAGCTCAGCGAGATACATTTTTCAATATTATAAAAACATTTTAGGTCTCAGCTGGTTTTTGAGTAACTGTTTTTCCTGCACCGCCTTTCTTCTTTCCTCTAATCCCAATGCTGATCAACATGATGAAAAATCCTAGGCCGCCAAATAATGCAGCAATATTTCTAAGACCTACATTTATCACAAGTTCTTGGTCAAAAGCAGTTTTTTCTTCATCTGTCATGTCAGCTCTTCCGGCAGGTTCGGTTTCACTAAGATATCCGTAAACGGTAAAGCCTACTGCAAGCATTGTTATGCCAAGAGCAAAGACTCGCTTGTCCATCAAATAAATATTCTAAAGTGCAATAAATAACTGTTAAGCTATTCGAAGTTCAAACTCTGGCACTAGGCCCTTTTCTATTCCAAATTGAAATAGATTTCTAATTGCTTGTTCTCCTAAAACTCCCATCTCAATTGTTACATCGTTTACATACATTCTCACAAATTGGTCAATCAAATCCTTTGACTGTCCCCTGCCATATTGCATTGCATAATCTAGTGCATCATTTGGTCTTGCCATGCCGTATATGATTGATTCACGGAAAAATTCATCAAACTTTTTGATTGTCTCAATTCCAAAATGATTGCTCATTACGTTTACTCCTAATGGAACTGGTAATCCTCCTGTACTATCTCTCCACCACGAGCCAACATCGAGCAATTTGGTCAGGCCTTTTTGTTCATAGGTTATCTGCCCCTCATGTATAACTAGTCCTGCATCTACTTGTCCGCTAGCAACTGCATCTGGAATGTCACTGAATTTCATCTCGACATAATCAAACTTGCCAATCATTAATTCTAATAAAAGAAAAGCTGAAGTAAGTTTTCCTGGAATTGCAATCTTGGAGCCTCTTAATTTTTCTATTGAAATTTCTTGCTTTGAAACTACAATGGGGCCGTAACCTTTTCCAAAACTTCCACCGCTTCTTAGTATGGTGTAATCTTTAAGATATGCACAAGCGTGTGCCGATACTGCAGTTACATCAAGATCGTGTGTCACGGCTCGTTTGTTTAAAGTCTCTATATCTTCAACAATATGTTTTACATTAAAGAGAGGTGAAGTAACTTTGCCACTTAGCATTCCATAGAACATGAACGCATCATCTGCATCAGGAGTATGTCCTATGGTGATATCCATAATGATAATTTTTATGTCTATTATAAAAATCAAGTTCGTGTCGACAATCGCTGCCCTTGAAAGCGAGATAACAATGCAACTTGAATTCTTGGAACACTTTCAATCTCAAAAGCAACTGTCTATACAAAATCAACAAAAGGCCATATTCTGTGGAACTGGAGACTCTTTTGCATCTGCACAACTTGGCGAAGTCTTTTCTGATTTTAGGGTAAAGGCACTAGATCCACTTGATATGTCAAAATACAAGAAACTTTTGAGTAATCATCATTTGTATCTGATATCAATTTCAGGAAATACCATATCCAATATCAAACTTGCAAGACAATCAAAAATTTCCACTGCAATTACTGCAAATCCACAAAGCAAACTTGCCAATGTATGTGATGATATAATTCCCCTGAAATTTGACAACACTGGAATCCAGACTGCAGGAAGTATTAGCTTCCTTGCAAGTGCTCTCACATGTATCTCACTTGTGACCAGATTCAAGATGCCAAATTACGCCAAATTGTACGAAATGGCTTTTGACGTGTCCAAAAAACCAATTCACGGTAGGGTCTATGTTTTAGGGAATCTGTATAGCTATCCAATTACAATGTTTTGTGCAGCAAAATTGCAGGAGGTTTTAGGGGCAGATGTACGCTATGAGAGAATAGAGCAGTTCTCCCACATGGGACTATTCTCATCAAGAAAAGGTGATACTGTACTAATATTTGAAAAAAAGAATAGCCATAATGAAAAACTTGTAAGGCAGATAAAAAAATGTGGTCTGCATCCGATACTTGTCGATCCTCCCACAAATGATCCAATAGGACAAGTTATCTTTTTTATCTTTGTTTCAGAATTTTTGTCATTACACTTGGCCAAAATAAAAAACAAAAAAGAATGCTTTTTTGTAGAGAAAAAAAAATTACGAAATGCTAGTTCTTCCATGATCTACTGATTTTTTTTATAATTCTTCTAAACGTTTAATAGCGGCTGGAAAAGGATTTAGCTAAACCATGAAATTCAAGGCGACAGATCAAATTCTAAGTATTATTGGTAATAAGAAGAATATTCGTAACTTTGGAGTCATAGCTCACGTAGATCACGGCAAGACAACTATGAGTGATAGTCTTCTTGCATCCAGTGGAATCATCAGTCCCTCTGTTGCAGGCCAAGCTCTTGCACTTGATTCTATGAAACTTGAACAAGACAGACAGATGACAATTGTCCAGGCAAACGTTACTTTACTTTATGAACAAAACGGCGAAGAATATGTAATTAACATGATAGATACTCCAGGACACATTGACTTTACTGGTAGAGTAACAAGAAGTCTTCGAGCTATAGATGGTGCAGTAGTTGTATCTGATTCTGTTGAAGGTATAATGACACAGACTGAAACCGTAACTCGTCAGGCATTAGAAGAGCGAGTGAGACCTGTTTTGTATATCAACAAAATTGACCGTCTCATAAAGGAACTGAGATTGCCCCCAGAGAAGATGCAAGAGTGGCTACTAGAGATTATTACAAACTTTAACAGACTGATTGACATTTACGCGGAGCCTGAGTACAAGGAAAAATGGAAAGTAAGCATTCAGGACGGTAGTGTCTCATTTGGTTCTGCAAAAGACAAGTGGGGATTTAACGCAGATGTAATGAAGAAAAAGGGAATTTCGTTTAAGGATATTTATGAAGCATATTCTGAAGGCGGCGATGTAAAGAAGCTTGCAGAAAAAGCTCCATTATACGACGCAGTACTTGGAATGGTTGTAAAACATCATCCCTCTCCTGATGTTGCACAAAGATATAGAATTCCAAAGATCTGGAAGGGAGATTTAGAATCTGATATTGGTAAAGCACTTATGAACTGTGATGATAATGGTCCTACCATTATGATGATTGTAAACATGACAGTAGATCCAGCAGCAGGTCCTGTCGCAATAGGGAGATTATTTTCTGGTAGGATAAAAGATGGTGATAGAATACATTTGATTGATACAAAAAGAGAAGGTCGAGTCCAGTCTGTCAACTTTTTCATGGGTAACCAAAGAGAGATGGTCGGACAACTTGCAGCAGGAAACATTCCAGCTTTACTTGGATTGGAACACGCGAGAGCAGGTCAGACCTTATCGTCTGTTCCAGGAATTCCTGCATTTGAGGGAATCCAATATGTGTCAGAGCCTGTTGTATCAATTGCAGTAGAGCCAAAACATCCTAAAGACTTGCCAAAACTTGTTGAAGCATTAAACCGTATAACAATTGAAGATCCTAATTTAGTTGTAAAAATTAATGAAGAATCTGGTGAGACTATTATTGCTGGAATGGGTGTGCTACACCTTGAGATTGCAACTGCGTTAATTGCCGATGCCAAAGTGGAAATTGTTACATCACAGCCTTTGATTAATTATAGAGAGACAATTCGTGGCTCTGCCGGACCTGTCATGTCCAAGTCACCTAACAGACACAACAAGATCTTCATGAAAGTAGAGGCATTGGATGAAAAAGTTGCCGAGATGATAAGAAACGGAACACTAAACGAATACAAGGACAAAAAGGAAGTTGCCAAGATTCTCAAAGAAGCAGGATGGGATGGCGATGAGGCAAAACGTGTAATGCGATTTGATATACGCGGTAATGTTATGGTAGATGGAACCAAGGGTGTCCAGTTTGTAGGCGAATCTACTGATTCTATACTTTCAGGTTTTGAAGATTCTGTCAAAGAAGGCCCGCTTGCAAGAGAACAGGTAAGGGGAGCCAAGTTTACGTTTACACACTTTGTTCCACACGAGGATCCAGCTCATCGTGGACTATCACAACTAGGACCTGCTTCTCGAAGAGTCTGTACCGGAGCAATGCTTTTGGCACAGCCTGTATTGCTTGAACCAATGCTTGGAATCGAGGTTCGTGTACCACAAGAATTGATTGGTAACGTTGCAGGTGTAATATCTGGCAAGAGAGGCAAGGTACTAAACATGGAACAAAAAGGTGTCATACATATCATAACGGGAGAA
>JARLFW010000018.1 GCA_031296345.1 Nitrosotalea sp.
ACAATCTTTGATACCAAATCCCTCTCTGTTACAATGCCAATTGGCAATTGATCTTTTGTTATTATTATACTGCTTACCTTATTTTTATCCATAATTTTTGCAATCTCAGTAGCCGATACATTTGATTCAATTGTGACTACTTTGCTTGACATTATATCACGAGCTACTGTCATGAAAACAAATCAACTAATTTAGTATAAAATTTCTGGCAGGATTATCACTTTTGATAACCACTTGAATATCATTTCTGATAATGAAGATCACTTTAATAATATTGAAACCGTCTTTTATGAGCATGGTGGAAAGATTCCTATCTCAGGACCTGTATATTCCACATGGGAAAAAATTCACAAAATCTGATGTTAAACCGCTTACGTGCCATGTATGTAAAAAAGAATTAAATGGATTATCCATTACAGCCAAGGTATTGAATGGCGAAATGGTGTTTTTATGCTCTACTCATTATAAATCAAAACCGTACCAGGTCGTCTCGGTGAATTAGCATAACTATCCAGCCAGAGATAAAAACAGCAATTGAGAAAAACATGGAACTTATGTTGAACCAGACCAAGATATATCTGCCATTTCTTAAAGTAGCATTTCCAGCAGTTAGAGACCTCTCTGAATTGACTTTTAACATGATGATGGGAAACGCGTTTACACTCTTTGTAGCTCAGCTTGCTTTTCGAATGCAAACTCCATCTGCAAGTGACTTTGCAGAATTTGGACAAATTGTTGAAGCATACAAAAGTAAAGTAAAGGAATTATTCTAATTGTTACTGAAAAATATTCTAGTTCCATACGACGGGTCACCACTTTCAAAGAAAGCATTAGAGTTGGCAAAAGACATTGCAAGAAATTTTAATGCTGATCTAAAACTCTTGATGGTAATTCCTGTTTACTATCCAATATCTGACTCTGTCTTTTCAGGGACCGCAGTTATGAACTATCAACAAGTTGTAAAGGCTTTAACAGAGCAAGGCGAAAAAGAGATGAAAAAAATCACAGAAAAATGTAGGGAGGAAGGTACCAAGGCATTTTATAAAATTATTCATGATGATGTATCTAATGCTATTTTAAAAGAGGTAAAAAGATCAAAAATTGATCTAATCATAATGGGAAGTAGAAGACTAACAGGTGTTGCATCTCTGAAACGACTAGGGAGTACTGCAAGGCATGTCTCAGAGCACGCCACATGTCCTGTTACTATCGTTCACTAGATTTTTGCAGAAATAGATAATCTTACAAATACCTGACCAGTATTATGATATCAGGGATAAAATTGAAACAAAGAAATTGTGACTGTAAATGTGGTTGTACGAGAAAAATTTGGAGCCAATATTATGCACTATGCATATTTTGCACACTTGCTGGCCACACAATATCACTAGCCTGAAACCCATTGAAGGCTTGAGTTCTGTAAGGCCCCGATACTAACTTGAAATAATTTTAGTTCCACATCTACATCGGGGAAGATTCATCTATCAACATGGCTAATTTTGGGTCCAATACGAGATTTTCATTTTTGGTTTTCCTTTGACATATCCTCGCTAATAAGATGGGATATGCGTGGAGGATCCTTTCCAATATGAAATGAAATGGCATGTTGTTCTATGGCAAGGTCTGCTTTTGTCATGCGTTCATGTTGACGTAAATGGTCGGTCCAAGATTCTGAAGTAAACATCATGACATATCGACTTGGATTTTCAACATCATGAAACAATTCCCAACTGATTGCACCATCACGTAATATGACAGAACGCATGTCGCTCATTGCTGATTCAAACTCCTGCGAATGTGTTGGATCAATTTGGAATTCCATTTCTACTAGTACAGATCCTTCTGCATGATCATCAATGTCAATCATCGTACGAGGCATGTACCAATGCATTGACGGAGTTAGATCTACATCTGCAAGTGGCTTTAGTTTGTAACGAGTAGATGTAACAAGACCAACTACTAATCCAATTGCTGCCGCAATCAATGCAGTTGGTATTCCCCAGATTTCTGCAACAATGCCCCATAAGATGCTGCCAAAAGCTACTCCTCCCCAATACATCATCTGGTGAACTGAGACTACTCGTGTTCTTACCCATGATGATACAGAATTGTATGCAACAAAATTCAAACTGGATGATATGATAATCAAAGCCGTTCCAATTGTAAATATTCCCACAAACAAGATATCTATGCCATGATGGAATGATATGACAATCATTGCAATGGCATACACAATTATCGCACCTGCTACACGCTTTTCTATTGAAATGTTCTTTATCCGAGGTACTAGCACAAAACCACTGAACAATCCGCCTAGTCCCAATGCTCCAACCAGAATTCCAAAAAGAATTGAATTTGAACCTGCTTCATTACGAGCCAAGAGAGGCAAAAGCGATATCACTGCACTGCCACAAATTGTAATTGCAAAGTCTCGTGCCAAGAGTGCGCGTACATGTAATGAATGGCGCATGTATCGCAATCCTGTGCGAATTGCTCCAATTACTTGCTCAGGTGGAAGAAGTTTGCGTTCTGATGGTTTATTCCACCTATGAAGAAAAATTATAATGCCAATGAAGGAAAGTGCATTTAACATAAACACCATTCCAGGTCCTGCTGCAGCAACTACAAGTCCGCCAAGAAGTGGGCCCACTTTATTCATAAAATCACAATAAGAAGTAAAGATAATTTTCTATTTTTCTCTAGTCCATTCTTGTGCTATTGCTTTTACTTCCTTGATTGATTTTTCCAAGTTCAAAGATTTTACATCTTCTCCAGCATTCATCCCGCCAGCAAGAATTCCACGGATGTCCGAGTATCCCATAAACTGAAATTCAACCTTTGCAAGTGACAGTGCGTGTTCCCATGGAGTCATTGGTCCATTTTCGTAAATTGCTCCTGATGATACAATAGTAAGGGCTTTTTTTCCATTCATCAGTCCAGTGTATCTTTCATTCTTAACATCCCATGTTTGGCCTTTTAGCATTACAGAATCAAACCAAGCCTTGACAGGTGCGGGCATTGAAAAATTATTCATAGGAAATGCAACAGTTACAATATCAGCTGATTTTAGCTGAGTAGTCATGCGATCCATTTTGGATAAACTATTCTTTTGCTCAGAAGATAATTCTTCTCCCAGATAATTGCGGTGGATATATGCAGCTAAATTTTGCTCCAAGAACAAGTCTGGTACATCTTGTACTAGATCAAGTCTTTCAATATCTGAATTTTTTATCTCTCCAATAAAAGCATCCAATATCTTTTTGGTGTTTGATCTTTCATTTCGTGGAGTATATTGTACAATTAGTGTCTTCAACGGTTTTGTTTCGTTGAGACTCATTTCTGTGCAGCCTCCACTAGTACTGAATTTTTCATATACTTTATTGGCAGATCAATTAAGATAAGCTCAGTATCACTTTGAGCTTTGATCTTTAAGATCTCTTCATTTTCTACCTGTGCGGAGTATCTTGTATTGAGCACTTTGCCATTTATTGTAATTTTTCCTTCAATTACAAACAAGTATGTAATTCTATCACTCTTTGCGATATAACTCAGATCTCTTCCTTCTTCCAGATTTGAAATGTAGAATGTTGCATTCTGGCTTATTGCAAGTCCGTCTTTTGGGTTGGAGTTCTTGGGAGTAATTACTGAAAGTAACTTGTTTTTCCTGTCGTCTTTTGTGTATTTTTTCTGCTCCCATGATGGTTTCAATCCGCGGGTATTGCTAAAGAGCCAAATCTGTAATAGTCGTAGCGGCTTTTCATTTGAATGGTTAAATTCTGAGTGGAATACACCAGTTCCAGCCGACATTCTCTGTATTTCACCTGGCTGTATTATTCCATGATTTCCAAGACTATCCTTGTGCTCAAGTTCTCCGTCTATAACATAGGTTACAATCTCCATGTCTTGATGCTGATGAAAATCAAAACCTTTTCCAGGCTGTATGATATCATCGTTGAAGACACGTAATGGTCCAAAGTTGACTTTACTTGGATCATAATATTCACCAAAGGAAAAGTGGTGGTATGTTGTCAACCAGTCACTTTCTCCCTTGTATTGTTCTTGTTCTTTTATTATTTGAATCATGAATTAATAGATAGCAAGTAAATTAGATAACTTCTAGTAAACAAAATTGAGGACTAGTCAAGAGATGTGTTTACCTAAAGATACTAGTTTACAGATATAATCAAACTGAATAAAAATACAAGTCTTTGTCATTCCAAATTCTTTTTATTGATAGCATCTGCTCCTTTTTACATGCATAATTCAGAAGGACCACAACTTCCTTCCGAGGTATTCATGGAACTTGCAAGTGATACTAGATGTGACATACTCGAGATGTTGTATGAGAAACCAGTGCATGCTTCCAGTATTGTTAAAACTCTCAAATTAACCAAGCAAGATACGCATAGAAACACATCTAGATTAGCAGATGCAGGAATCATAAGAAAAAATTCTGAAGGATTGTTCTCCTTAACAGAGTATGGTAAATTAATAGTTGAGCAAATTCCATATTACCAATTCTTGTACAAATACAAGAAATTCTTTGAAGACCATTCATCTGATCTTCCACTCAAATTCAAACAAAGACTAGGAGTTTTCAACAACTGTGAATTGGTAACCAAAGTAACAAATGTTCAACAGAGAATAAAAAAAATAGAATCAGAAGCAAAAGATCACATAAAGTTGATTGTCTCACAAGCTTGGGAAGACGAAGGAAAGACACTCTTAGACAGGGTAAAAAATGGAGTAAAAATATCTACAATTTTTGGGTTTGATTCAGTCATGCCAGATGAGATTGTAGAAAACATACAAAAAAAATTGACGAGTTTTATTCAAAAAGGAGACTTGGAACAAAAGATAGTAGACGGCAATGTTAAGATCTCATTATTTATTGCAGACAAGCAAGCTGCAGTCATGTTTCCAAACCAAAAAGGAGAAGTGGACATGAACGCAGTATTTATTGGAAAAGATTCAGAATTCTATGAGTGGTGTAATGATTATTTTGAATACTTGTGGAATACAGCAAAGCCCATTGTAAAGGGCAGAACTAAATTTTACTAGTCTCCAATTTTTGAATTAATCAAGGAGATTCAAATACTGTAAGACATGATTCCTCTGAATAGATTGTTTAAAAAAGACGTAAGGAAAAGTTGTTTTAGAGTTTAGATGTTTCAGAAAGAATCATTCTAAGTTTGGCTTCAAGATCCTGTCTTGCTTCCATTTTTGCCATCTTGGACTGCCACATTTTTCCAAATGAATCTACTACAGCATCAGCCATTTTGTCAAGCGTTGTACCGAACTTGGCATCAATTCTTTTTCTGACGCGTTCTACTTGAGCTTGATACAATGCATCCATGTATGCACGCTTGTACATGCTTGTCACAGAATGCGAATGATGACCTTCACCGCATTGTCCATGAGATGACATCTGACCGCATCCGTGGTGTTCATGAGATGACATTGACCCGCAGCCACATCTACCGCCGCCTTCCATTCTGCACGATTCATGTTTATCTTCCATATGTTTTCGGAGGATATTATGCAATGGTGCCATATAACAATTAGATTGATTCTCAGATTTGGTTTTGCAAAGAGAATGTAGAAATTCCAAAATAAACACACAGAACTTTTTGATATCCTTTCACATAATCTATTGTGCAGACTCTATACTGCACACGAAAACGGTTCGTGTTCTAGGGGTAAAACCTTAGACCATGAACCGAATCGAGTCTGCTATTTTTTTTAATCTAGTTAGTTTCAACTTATGGATATCACATTCCAACCTGTCAAATATCTAGTAAGCT
>JARLFW010000019.1 GCA_031296345.1 Nitrosotalea sp.
AAACTTTTTTCTGTAAATACCAGCAATTATTGCAGAGCCTATGAAGGGCGCAGTCCAGTATAACCACAAATCATTAAGATAACCAGACACTATTGCTGGTGCTAATGCTCTTGCAGGATTCATCGAAGCTCCTGAGATAAATGCCAAAAAGAAGATATCAAGACCTACCATTGCGCCGATTACAATTCCACTAATTGTAATTCCTCCAAACCCTTTCAGCCCTTTTGTATGAACAACTACCATAATTACAGCCATTAGTAATGCAGTAGCTAGAATTTCAACACCTACAATGAGGGGAATTGAAAAATGATAATCTGGAGCATTTGCTCCAAGATGTGCTTCGGTACCTATCACATATTTTACAAAGATACTGCCTAACAGTGCACCGATTATCTCTGCACCAAGATACAATGGAAAGAGATTCTTTGGCATGTGTTTTGTGATAAAAAATCCAAGCGTTACTGCCGGATTAAAATGTGCCATAGATATTTTTCCAAATACACGTACCATTATTGCCACTGCAACTGCCGGAGCAAGAGCTACAAACCATAGACCAAATGTTGCAGAGTATTTTACAGCCAGTACAACAGAGCCTGTTGCAAATACTACTACAACAAATGTACCAATTAGTTCAGCAAAGAACTTTTTTTGGTTTGAGGACAGCCTGTTTGTTATTTTAGAGTTTTGCAAAGTTGTCTTACCTTTTGTTCAATATTGTCTCTTATCTCTCGGACTTTTTCAATGGGTTTTCCTTTAGGATCTTCGATATTCCAATCAAGCGAGTTTGTAAAAACTGCTGGACATTCAGTTTTATCCATACATCCCATACTTACATTCAGAACAGAATCTGAAATAATTTCACTAGTTAACATCTTGGGTTTCTGTTTGCCAAGGTCTATACCAACTTCTTTCATTGCCTCTACTGCGATAGGATTTATCGCTGGGGTGGGTTTTGTTCCAGCACTTATTGCCACATATCCTGTTGGAGCATATTTTCTAAAGAAACCTTCTGCCATCTGGCTTCGTCCTGCATTTTCAACACAAATAAACAGAATCTTTTTTGTATTACTTGATTTTTCAAACGAACTCATAACAATCACTTGGTTGCTTTAATTACAAGACTGGTGATTTTTCTACCATTTACCTTCTCGCCTTCCATGTACATCCTCTTGTCCAGAACACTAATATCGTGAAAGCCTGCTTTCTTGATACTTTCAATATAATGTTCTTGTGTCAATGCACCATCAATACAGCTACACCATTGCTCTGCATTGATCTGGTCTTGTTCTAGTTCCTTGTCTGTTACCAAATCAGAGATTACCATTCTTCCGCCCTTTCTTAATATTCTATAAACTTCCTTAAACGCACTTGTCTTGTCCGAAGTAAGATTAATCACGCAGTTACTGATTACTGCATCAATGATATCATCATTGACTGGAATATTTTTTTCAATGTCTCCTTTTCTGAATTCTACATTTGTATAATTGCCATTACGTGCATTCGTCCTTGCTTTTTCCAACATTTCATTAGTTATGTCAATACCAATTACTTTGCCTGATTTTGATACCTTGTTTGCAGACAGGAATGCATCTATTCCTGCACCTGAGCCTAGGTCTAAAACAGTTTCACCTTCTTTGAGATCTGCAAATTTTATTGGTGCACCACACCCTACACCTAAAATGGATTCTTGTGGGATTGACTCCAATTCTTTTGGGTCGTAGCCAATTATTTTTGTAGCATCAATAACAGAATCATTTGTACTGCATTCGCCCGGCATACAACAACAGTCAGAGTTGCCAGTTAGTGCAATCTTTCCGTATCGCTCCTTTACTTTATTTTTTATTGTATCACTCATTTTAATCCCATGACAAGTTCTTTCACTTTTGTTTCTATTTGATCTCTTATCTCTCTGACTTTCTCTATTGGTTTGTCTTTAGGATCTTCAATTCCCCAATCTACATAATTACCAAGAATAAGAGAAGGGCATTCCGTAGTATCCATACATCCCATATTCACCTTCAAATCTGACCCTCGAATTTGATCTTCAGATAGTATCTTTGCTTTATGATTGCTAATATCCACTCCAGCTTCTTTCATTACTTGTATTGCAAGTGGATTTACATAGGATTTGGGACTAGAACCACCGCTCATTGCATTCCATCCCTTTGGAGCATATTTTCGGAAAAATCCCTCTGCCATCTGGCTTCGTCCGGCATTTTCTATGCATGCAAACAGGACATATCTTTCTGGTTTTTTCCCAAATAACCCCATTGTATCTCTTGCATTAGTTTAGTTAGTAAACCATTTAAGTCATCAAGGAGAAATAATTACAGTTGGTGTAAAGATGGAAACTAAAAGAAAATCACTTCCAATGGTTAAAGATAGTTGCGGTTTTGAAGGATATGACGCTTCCTCGTTAATGTCTGAAACGTCAAAGCTGAGAAAAATAATCACCAAAAGAGGCACACTTGAAATTCTAATCCCATTATGTTGTACAACTGAACCGGTACGACATAAACAATTCAAACAGGCTTTGAAAGGAATCAGTAGTAAGACTCTTGCCATTAGATTAAAAGAACTTGAAAAAAGCGGAGTGTTGGAGAGATTATCCTATAATGAAATTCCTCCCAGGGTAGAATACAAGCTAACTAACAACGGACAGGAACTTGTTGAATCTATGATTAATCTTTTACAATGGATGAAAAAATGGTCTAGATCAAAATAGACATTTCATAGAATTGTGTATTTTGTTTTCTATTTTAGAAAAGTCTATTTCAATAGATTTATGGTAACGGATTTTAGTGAAGCACTAACATTTTCAGTGGTACTTGATACTATCTTGTATCTTCCTTGGTATGCTTTGCCACCATCAGATTTAGTTTGATCCCAGACAAATGTTTTTTCTTCTTTTGGATCTAGCTTAGAAATTACTTGTGCAGATAAAGGAGAATATACCAGCATTCCATCAAGTCTAGTTATCTTCAACCCATAAGAAGCATCAGAAAATGTAAGAGGTATAGTGCCTGAATTTATTATTCTAATGTGAACCGGTTCTCCAAGATGATAGTT
>JARLFW010000020.1 GCA_031296345.1 Nitrosotalea sp.
CATTCATTCTTTTAACTATCATTTGAGATACGTCTACTGCAGTGATTATACTTCTGCCTCTTGCCTTTACGGTAACAAAAGGCTCATTTGCTAAAAGTGTAAGAGTAGCATTAAGATATGTCAAAATTGGTTTTTTGCCAATAAATACAATATTAGGCGGCCTTGACATACGACAACTCTTGTTGTGTTTTATTTAATGGTTAAGATTCTTTTTTTCTATATATCGCTGCAGGATATTTTCAATATCATCAGATTGTGATTGTTTCACCTCGTCGATTACATCTTTTTCTGTTATTTCATAACAATTTAGCATCTCATTTTTTTCTTTGTAAAATAACAGTATTTTTTCTTGATACAGACAATAGTATAGTTTATCAATTTCCATTTTCTCCGATCTTATTTTGACACCATCAGATTCTACTACAATAGGATAATCCACATTCAATTTATGATTACAGGATATTTAGATTATATCAATAGACAAATTCCAAAATATAGCCAATAACGTAATAAGGATTTCAAATCATAAATTAATCGTGTCAGGTAGAGTTGTATTCCACATAGATTTTGATTATTTTTATGCCCAGTGTGAAGAAATACGCAAGCCAGATTTGAGAACAAAGCCTGTTGCAGTATGCGTATATTCAGACCGTGGTGGAGATAGTGGAGCAATTGCAACTGCCAATTACTTGGCAAGAAGATATGGTGTTAAATCTGGAATGCCAATCAAGTTTGCAAAAAAGAAGTTAGAAGAGGTTCCAGAGTCAGTATTTTTGCCCACGGATTTTGACTATTATACTGAAGTTTCAGATAGTGCAATGAGTATAATCAGAAGATATGCAGATGTTTTTGAATACGTGGGAAAAGATGAGGCGTATCTTGATGTTACAAAACGAGTCGAGTCAGATTTTAAAAGGGCGGCGCATCTTGCACAGCAACTAAAAAATGCATTACGCAGTACTGTAAAACTGTCTAGTACCGTCGGGATTTCATCAAACAAGCTTGTCTCCAAGATTGCCTCAGACTACAAAAAACCAGATGGTCTCACCATAGTAGAGCCAGAAAATGTAGAATCATTTTTGGATCCTTTGCCAATAAGATCAATTCCAGGAATTGGTAAAAAATCAGAAGAAAAACTTGCTGAAATCAGCCTTGAAACAATATCACAACTTCGTAGTGTGGATGTATTCACACTAAATGGATTATTTGGAAGAAAAGTTGGAACTTACATCTACAATGCAGCGCGAGGTATTGACGATGAACCTGTATCTCCTAGACATGACCCAGTCCAGTATAGTAGAATTATTACACTAAAACAAGATTCCAAAGACTTTGATTTTCTTACAAAGGATTAAGTTGTGCGATGATCTACATGAAGCAATTGTAAAAGACGAAATATTATTCAAATCTGTAGGGATACAATTTGTAAATTCTGATCTTTCAAGCAGAACAAAATCAAGGACTCTAAAAAATCACACGTCTGGTCTTGATGAATTAAAAAAAACTGCAATTCAATTGCTAAAAGAATCATTAGAAGACCAAAGACTTCTCATCAGAAGACTAGGAGTTAGAGTTTCAGATTTCTCACAGGTTCACGGACAGGTAGACATTACAAGATTTTTTTAAACATGTACACCAACGCGAGATGCTAATCTCTTGTGTTCGTCATGAGATATCCATTCCACGTGTAGATATTCAAATATCTCAGCATCTTTCATGCCTAGTCTTCTTGCTTCCTCAACTGCAATTTCATAGGCTTCAATCTCTGTAGGCCTATCAACATAGGCATATGAGCTGTCATAGAGATCAAGGCCTTGTCTTTGTTGTTTTACATGAACCAATTCATGAATTATATCAAGATATAGAATTTTTTTCTCTGAATTTTTGAGATGGTCTTTTCCTACCACTATTGACGCATCCTCATTTTTAACATGCATGTAATGACTACTACCATCTACTATTACAGAGGTATTTTCAAACACGTCTTCTAGAACTTCATAAGATTGGAAAACTTTGAAAAGAATTTCTACCGTTTTAAGATTTACAAATATGTCTTCTAGATTATAGATTCCATCTTGCAAGTCTCTATTTACTTGGATCCTGTTCATGTTTTGCAACCTCTAGTTTTTTGATACGTTTTGTTTCAATATACGTAACGATAAGCAGGAAGATAAAGAGCCACGGTAGAAACATAATCTCTCCTGCAATACCATGAAATGATTCAAACTCATTTACATTTGTCGACACTTTGAGGACAAAAATAGATAACGAGAATATTCTGATTACGTTTACAGTTATTGTTCCCACTACTCCAAGTGCAAAGTAAACAATCTTTCTATTCCTTGGAATATTCATCTTTAGCAAAAATGCCATCATCACAAGAGAATAGATGATAATACTGTGAACACCTGCGGATGGCCAGAAAACTTGTAATGCAAATGGACCATGGTCTCCATTTAGAAACATTACATTACTTTGTGAAGTTGCATGACCTAGGTGAAATACATCAATAAGAAAAACATCAAGTTTTACAAGATATGGTACAACATATTGCAACGGGCCTAGTGAATCATATGGGAAGAATGTATCAAGTGAAAGGATGATTGCAGTTCCTGCTGTATATATCGGACCTGCAGGAGATATTCGAATCCATTTTTTACCAAACAAAATTGTCATACTTGCTATAAAAAATGCAGCTAGTACAATAAAGTCCCACATCCAGGTCCAAGAATATATTATTTGTACATGGAATTGAGGGGCAATAGAAATAAGGTAATCTTTCAAACCTAGCTCTAAACTGATGAGATAAACAATCACTATACCTGCAAGAGGTATTATTGCAAGTAATTTCTTCTTCGGAATCTCTAATTTTAGACCGATTAGTTCTGCAGCGATAAAAGCCATGGCAAAGAGAAATCCACCTCTTCCCTGATTCCAGCCAAGACTAAATGAGTTTGGAAATACAACCAGAGCAAATATCACAGGTGATGCAAGTATTGCCAGTGCAAAGATGACGCTCTTGTTTTGCAATATATCAAGTCCAGATTGTGTTAAATAAAAACTCTAGCAACTAGAAAAAATCTGAAATTGATTTTTGCTTTTTTGCCTGATACAACCTACTGTGAGAAAGCCATTCATTTTTTCCTATGCTCAATGCCTTGCAAGCATTGTCAAGCCCCTCTAGAAAATTTGGAACTATAGCAGGTTTTTGTTTTAATGCCATACGTACTCCCTCCCTTACTTGCCAAACACCGACAGGTACTGCATATTCTGGCCTTATCTCACGCAGTACCATCACAGCTGCTTGAGATTTATGTTCTGCAAGATATTCTGATACTGCAAGTCTTGATGCAAAATGAGCTCCTGCAGTTTCAGGATAGTGTGTCATTCCGCGTATATCTTCAAAATCAGAACCGAACCCCACATCTCCCTTTTCATCA
>JARLFW010000021.1 GCA_031296345.1 Nitrosotalea sp.
ACCTGATTTGTATTGTTTTCGTAGCTCGGCACCAACTTTTACTATTATTTCTGCATCTTGCCTGCTCAAGCCATTGGTTTTTTTGATCAAAAGATCTATCTCTTTTTCATCAATCTTTGAACCCACACTCATATAGTCAAAGTTTAACCAGACACTCATTCTTCTTCTCATTGCAGCGTTTATTGGTTTAGTACCTGCAAATTCAGAAGATACAGGATTCATACTGATTATCAAAAAAGAATCTTTATGACGCTGAATTATTTCATTGTCTTTTTCTGTCAAAACCATGTGGCCTCGTTGATCCAAAATAGGATTAAGTCTTGTAGCAATATCTTGTTTCATCATATTTGCTTCATCTAGATACAATATTCCGCCATATTTGCTCCAAGATGTTATCAGTCCATCAATCCAATTTTCTTTTCCTAGACCAACATATCTTCCGAAAAGATCAAAAACTGATGTTTGTAGACCACAGTTTATTTCCCATATTGGAAGACCCGCAAGCTCTGCTACTAGGTACACAATGTGGGTTTTTCCAGTACCACTTGGTCCGATAAGTGCACATTGTTTAAAAAAAGATAAAGCTCTTGCGATTCTTTCTACATATTTTTCGCCGTTATCAAGATATGGAGGCGTATCTCGGGGTATGAGTGCAGATATTTCAGGTGAGAAGGAAAACTTTTCTGGGTCAAGGTATTTTTTTATATCATAATTTTTAGATAGAGCATGAGTACTTTTTTTTAAAGTGGTGACGTGTATATTCAGAGTAAAATTCTCATCATGGACTTTAGAATTTATGACTTCTTTCATCCTTTGATCAGGCGGATTTTTGATACTCATGTACTTGGATTACCTCAAGCGCACTAAAACACATGACATGTATCATTAAACTACAGACAGGTGGTTAAGTTTGATAACATTTTCTCATAGGTATGAATCTAAAAATAGAGATAAACTCTACATCATTCTCAAAATTAAAAAATGAGTCAAGTTTTGTTAAATACAATATAGAGGCATCACTAGACGAAGTAGAAAACAGAGATTCTGGAGTGGTTCTAAAATACAGGCTTGTTCTCTTGTCAAATCCAACAAACTCCAAAATAACCATAGAAGGTGTGGCTACACTTTATGGAGACCAGACAGAAATATCAAAGCAACTAGGTCCAGATGAGAAAAACATTCCAGTAATTTTAAATTTAATATATCAGGAAATATTTCCACTGTTTTTCATCATGTCAAAGAGTATGCAAATACCATGTCCAGCTTATAGACTCTCACAAATGTCATATGCTCCACAGACTGAAAAGATTGTGTCTGAATCATTACAAGAATCAAACAATATCAATGCGGTGGGATTTTCTAGTCAAAGTGAATTGCATGAGCAAGTCGAGATAATATCGCCCCTAGACCAAGGGCAGATCATTGAACAACAAATGTAAGTATACAACAGATGCAAACATATCAATAAATGATTTTTTAGAGAAAAATAGCCATGGTTCTAATACCAAACTTTTTTCATTTTGAAAACCCCCTATGGTAAATTTATATAAATTATAAAAAAGCAGTTTATCCTTTTTGTATCTCTACTAAAATCATTGGCGTCGGAGTAGATGCCAAGATGGGAGCACCTGATGGGTATGTGGCAGGTAATGAATTATAGACAAAGTTTGCAGAATAAGCAGTTCCAAATCCTTTTGGGCCCATAGCATTCACATATCCAAGTACAGGCGGGATTGCATCTACAGAATTTGCTCTAAAAGCGGGCATAGTTGCAGTACCACAAGCCCATGCTTGCCAATAGAGTCCTTTAGTTAAGGTGATAGGTGTTCCAAATATCAGAGTTTTTACTCCTGGAGTAGTAGTTGTAAATGTGCCAACATCACTACCTGGAACTAGTGTTTGTGGATACACATTTCCGCTATCTCGATAAATTCCTACATGACATGTGGTAGGATTTGCAGCTACTACTATTTCTGCTTGGATTTTATCAATAGTTATTGTATGAGGAACAATCCAAGGAGTTGCACCCAATTTTGAGGCGGTTGAAATTATCGTACTAGAGTTAGTAGGAATTATTGCATTACCATACCAAGATAATGTTGAGCCTCTCATGAAATAATCTACTGGCTCTGACGGATTAAATCCAATAGTTTTCCAGTTGGAACCGTCACTAATCATCTTGACAATCTGATCTTGATGAGTAAGATTCATTGAGCCAGAAGGAGAGTAATATCCATCAATTGTTTGTGAAGACGTGGTAAGGATTTTTACAATATTTCCTGCAGAAACTGTGCCATCGCGTATAGTGAAAGTTTTACCAACATGCCCAACAGCGGTGGGTAAAGTTGCAGCCCTTGTAGCCAAGGTAGTGTTGAAATTGACAGTGTCTTCAGTGTATGCCAAAGTATGATCAGCAGAATAAATATTATATGCTTCAGTATTTCCCAAAGTACTTGCAGAAGTTAGAACAACATTTTGTGAAGCGGTGTTAAATAAATATCCATTTTGTAGTGATGCTTGAAAATTTACTGTGTAACCGCTAGTTCCACTGATTCCATAATTCCACATGAAAAATGTCTCATCCCCATTATTCAAAAGCGGATAGAAAGATGGATTGGGGCCTGAAATTAAGGTGGCCTTTCCAAAACCTGTTACATTTGTAACTAGCATATTTGGAATAATATTTGAGAGAGAACCGCCATTTGTCATATTATTTGTGACTCCAAAAAGCAGAGTGGTGTTAAAATTGGTAGGACCCGAACTTGGCAATGAAAATAATTGTAAATATACTGGAGATTGACTTGCAGAGTTTACAAAGAACTCCTTACGTTTCCACGCATTGTAACTAGTTTAAGGTCGTATCCTTGAGTGGATTTTGCATAAAGCGGAATACTTTGGCCTATTTTGGTAAGAGAATTTCCAGGATACACAACTTGATTAATATCATATTTTGATGTGCCCCAGGTGATATCTGTTTTATTCTGTACCCACAATCTGTTGATAGTTATTGGAATATTTCCAGAATTTTGAACCGTGATATTGAATTTATTATTATCAACTGTTACTTTGGTAACTGAAAATTGTTCATGGTTTGTATCTGCATCAGATTGGCTTTTTGTTACAAATGCATCAGTAAAATTATTTATTAAATTCATATCATATGTAACAAAGGTTACCGCAGTTGTGAAAATTATTACAAAAAAAACAGCCCCGACTACAGTGCTTATACCCCTTCTATTCATGATTTCCATCCCCAGAGGAATCACAAATCAATTCACAACAAGCAAGAGAATTATCTAAAGATAATACTGTGAATACCATATAACAAAAATAGTTTTAATCTTCGATAAAGGATTCTGGATGTCACATAAAATAATTACAAGGACAATCACTTTATAATTTTAAACAATGAAAAGACAGGTCAATTGTGGAAATTTGTAAAGGTACAAGTAGTTACTCCTTTAGGCACTGTTACAGTCACTTTAGTCGCATTTGGTTGAGAATAAGTGTTATCACATGTAACACTTTGAAGTGTCCATCCTGGTGCGGGGGTCTCACCTACGGTGTATATCCCTGGGTCTACAAAGAATATCCCCGACTGACCTGATCCTGGATTTCCAAGTTGGATGGATGTTGTAATTTGAATTTCAGAACTTGTGGTATGACGTTCAGCATAGAAAAAATCAAATGGATAAACATTTCCTCGAGTGATTCCAAGTGTACTAGCTTGGGCATCCAAATTTATTGTTCCAGGAGCTCCTGCATGTACTCCTCCCAGATCCAATGCAAGTTTTTTGTTGATGAAAACCCAAACATCGTCATCTCCCCAAAAATTAAAAGTCTCTCCGCCTTGATATGTAAATGAGCTATGGACCTCGTATGTAAAACCAAAATTATGCCATTTCCCTTGTGCATCCTGGCCACTGTTGCCAAATAATTGATTGTCAATTGGAAAGAACGACATGTTACTGTATTTCCATGTTTGCGGAGTAGTTCCTTGTTCAATTAGTGTTATGTTCAATTGTTTATGGGCATTAATAGTAGAATTATCATGAAACCACTGGTTAAACCATCTATATCCGTTGTTAAAAGCAGATGTAGTTTGATTGTTGTATACCGGTGTACTGTCAGAACCAAGAGTGGGCATGACAATTCCAGGAATTACTCCAAATGGACAGTAGCCACATACTTTTTCAAAATCCGGATCTGCGTAATGAGGAGCTGCCGAACCATTAAAATCGTGGATAGTGCCACTTAGGACCATATTACCATTTTTATCAAGATTTACAGTATTAGTATTACCAGAAGTACTTACCGAAAAAGTACCTAGATCGCCATAATAAGAGAAATTACCATCAGCCTGTCTTGCTAATTTTTTGATTATCAACTGCCCATCTGCTGGGGTTCCTAGATGATGTGTGAATATGGAACCGCGAGTACTGACTAAGGAGATATCAATTGGGTCTCCTGCCCAATTATAACTTACAAGTTTGGAAAAAGTTTTACCAGGTGGAACTGACGTTGGTAGTATTCGTAAATCTATGGAATGAATTCCTTTAATTTCAATTTCGTTAACATTGAGACCATCGATGCCAGTATTTATGAAAGTAATATTGAGTTGTTTTTGTGCAGTATTATACCATTCATGCTGTGGGACGATTGCTTCTTTAATTTTATTGATGTTTGTAGAATAAGTATTATCTAAAAGTTTTTCATTGTTGTTAAGATTATCTTTAGCCCATGAAACACCAATGACCCCAATTAATGAAATTCCCACAAGTAAAATTGCTCCACTAACTACAGTCGATACTCCTTTTTTGTAATGATTGAAAAATCTAAATTGAGCATTTGTGTTCCACCTTCTCATATGTTTACTATGAGTAATTATCCCAAAGAACAATAATTAACAAGTGTGAGTATCACAATGTGACATAATTTTATATTAGAAATATAATTTCAGTTATTTTTCCAACTTGTACTCATGGTGATATATTAGTGGTAATAACCGAACCTTTTGCAGTAGTTATAATAATGCTCAAAGGAATGTTACTTGTCCATCCATAAAGAATTTTTGTCGAATTTGTTTTCTGTGGGAGAATATTCCCGTTTGCAATAGGAATATCAATAGTCTTTGTTGAATTTGTTATTTTGATATCAGTGACAGATATGCCCGTGGAGCCAACGTTATACAGCGTCACATTGATGAATTTTGAAGGGGTATTGCCAAACCATGCATTTTCAACAACTAGTTGCTCAGAAAACTTGTTGATATCAGTGGAATAAAGCGCAGTTGTGATGGATTTGGAGACTGAAAAATTGCTGTTTGACCACATGACTACTGCTGAGCCAAGAATCACAGTGGCTACAAGAAGTACCATTCCAGTAACTATCGAACTTATGGCTCTATGCCTAGAAAAATTCCTCATTCTTGAATTTTTGGTCTTTTAGTGACTAATATTGATAGATATGTCTTGTCTAAAACTAACTAGTTTACTTTAAAAACTGCCCAGATTCCTCATAAAGACATTTTTTAAAATTTAACACGTACACCGTTCAAACAATACCCAGTGTAATTTACAAATACACACATATCTTTTTCATATAAAAAACCAAATTTTTGGCATATGTCTGCACCAGACAATACAAATCCAGACGAGTTGGCATCATCAGTAAAGGCAATGGATGATCTTGTAGAGGAAGCCATCCAGATTTATGAATTAGATAATGAAAAAACCAACTTGACAGATGAATTATACAATTCTTTAAGAACAATAACTAACTATCTAGGATTTTCAATGGATGTTGATCCAAGATTTTTGAACTTGTCACAAGATACCAGAATAATTCTCATGCCATCTCTTGATTTACTTATTATAAAATCTAATTTTAAATCAGAGCAGAAAAGATTGGACCAACTTAGTTTAGATGAAATATCAAATATTCTAAAATTAGTGATTCCAAATATGATAAACATGGCAAGAGCAGACAGGGTTTTAAAGAATCAAAAAATTGCATTTGTGCGTGAAGCTACAAACAGACTAAAACGACTTCCAGGTTCCAGCACAGAAGACATGATTGTAAATGATACTGCATTACATGTGGAAGGAGTATAGTAGAATTGAAAGAGGAGATTATGCAATTTCACTCAATGGAAGATCTTCAATCGCACCTTGAAAATCAATTAAAGATTCTAAAGAAAAAATCTGAAGAATATTCTGAGGCAATAGGAGAGAAGATTCGGTTCGAAAATACAACAAATGATTCTGCCGAAATTGCAGAACTAAAAGAAAAACTTGAAGGTTCTACAGATCCAAAAAAGAAAAAATTAGTAAAGAAAAAAGATCAAGGAGCTAACTGGCACGATTTGGGCCCGATTTCATTTTATGATGGGATAGGAACAAAGGGCGAGCTTGAGATTTATTTCAAGGCGTTGGAAAAAGCAAAATCAAATATAGAAAAAATAGAGAAGATCAAAGATGCCATAGATAACCTGATTTCCAAGGGCGTCAAGAGGGAACTTGGATGTATTGCATTGCTAAATCATGACATGTCGCTTCAGGTCTGCTTTGTAAAGACTGGAAAACCAAAGACCAAATTCTCATACAAGTCAATCTTTACCATACCAAGTGAGATTATTCATGAAATTAAAATTTGATACAAGTACTATAGTCAAATCACATTCAACAATGCCCAAATAATGCAAATTTCATAAAGCATGGCTTGAATCAGAGTAGATCATAAATATTAGAAGAACAGGATTCTCAAAAATCTTGGATATATGAATTACAAATGTGACGCAGTGTGACATAATTAGGCACATACGACTTATAGTAATCAAAAATGAGATACAGTTATTGAAATCAAAAACTTCTCGATTTGAGGGGAGAAGGTAATGGATCCACGTTTAGAAATGAAAAATGACGAACTTCCATTATCAATCTTTGATGCAGATTCTAGTTCTGCAGTATACGAACAAAAGGTAACATGCGACAAACTAAAAAATGAACTTGCCAAATTTGGACTCACATCAAACCAAAGTAAGGTCTACATCTATTTGGGCAAATATGGATCAAAGACTGCACCCGAAGTGTGCAAGGCATTAAAGATGCCAAGAACTGAAACATATCACCTTCTAACCACTTTACAAAACAAAGGACTAGTATCAGCAACATTTCAGCACCCTACTAGATTCTCAGCAGAGTCATTAAACAAAGCAATATGGGTTCTTGTTAACGCAGAAAAAGAACGAGTCAGCACTTTAGAAGGTCAAGAAACTGAGATCAAGAAACTGTGGGATTCCATTCCAGAGTTTAATTCGGTTCAAGAAACTAGAGAGGATAAATTCCAAATGCTTGAAGGAGTCAATCAAATAAATAGCAAGATAAAAGAAATGATAAAAAGTGCAAACAGTGAATTTCTCATACTAGGTTCAGAAAAAGACTTTTTGAAGTTCTACCATGCAAGTCATCTTGAAAACTTTGAAAATTCGAATATTAATTTTAAATTATTATCATCTATTTCTGAAAATGCATTATACATTTTTGATGACCTGGATAGATCAAAAATTAAGAAGATTCCATCAGGAGTGCATGATAATCTTTGTTTTATGATAAAAGATGGTAAGGAAATAATACATTTTATCAAAAATGCAAATCAGGCATCACAGCAAATGAATGCAATGTGGACAGATTCAGAAACATTGGTTTATTCAATGAAGATGCTTTTTGATTCATTTTGGTCCATATCTAAAAACATACATCTGTAAATCTACGACATGATTCTAGGATACATTATCTGAATTCCCATCTCGTTTAATTGTATAGGGAAGATCTGTTCACTGTGTTTTGAGCCGCGCATCTTGAGAACTTGGATGGTTCGCTCCATCGAGTATTCTTTTCGTACATGGCTGAGTAATATTACGCCTGATGAAACATACCATTCAACAGGTGACTTTTCAGATGCGTCTACTTCTGAAATCAGTATAGACATACAGTGTTGATCTTCTAGGGCATAAACTAGTCCTTGGAGACCCTGTCGGATATAGAAATTATTCACATATTGCATGGCAAGAACTGTTAGTGAGTCCACAACAATACGTTTTGCACCTATTCTTTTGATACTGCTAAGTACAAGTTGTGTCAAATGCATGAAAGGAAGCGGTTCTCCTTGGTAAAGAGATTCATCTAATGCAATAAAGCCCTCTTTTTTCTTGAAAGGTCTTGCATCTATAATGATCATCTGTCCTTCATCTATCAATTTTTGAATGTCCCACCCAAGTGACTTGAAGTCATTTTTTATTTCAGTTGGACTTTGCGAGAGAGTTACAAATATCCCAGGTTCATCAAAATCTTTTGCGCCAGAATATAGAAATTGCATTCCAAATGTAGTCTTTCCACTGCCAGGTGGTCCAGATAATGCGATTGTCTTTCCTTGTTCAAATCCTCCCGACAATATAGAGTCAAATCCTGGAATTCCAGTCCTAACCTTAATTACATCATCATCCATCATATGAAAATCTTGAAAATTGTATTTAAAGAAGAGGAAGATTTTGCAAGTAACAGAATGTAACATGTAAAAATGACTAGATATGAAAAACCACACTATACTCGATAACTATTTTTAAAACAGACTATGAAACAGCATGGTGACCAAAGTATTAGGAATAATAGGCGGCGGACAGCTTGGTATGATGCTAACTGAAGCAGCAAAAAATATGCCACACTACATCTCAGATGTAATAGTCCTTGATCCAGTAGAGAGTTGTCCAGCCTCCAGAGTAGGAGCAAAACAAATTGTGGCAGATTTCAAAGACAAGAACGCCATTGTGGAATTATCCCTTGAATCAGATATCATAACTTATGAAATTGAATCTGGCAATAGCGAAGTATTAGAATCATTACATGGCGAAGTCTCAATCAATCCGTCTCCTACCACTCTTAGAACAATTCAGGACAAATATCTCCAAAAACAATTCTTGAGTCAAAACAACATACCTGTTGCAGAGTTCAAGTCAGTTGAATCATTAGAGGATCTCAAGAAAAAGATAATAGATTTTCAATATCCCGTACTACTAAAGGCAAGACGTGACGCATATGATGGAAGGGGAAACTTTAGAATCGAAGATCACTCACAAATAGAAACTGGATATCAGCGTTTTCTTGGGCGACAGACCATGATAGAAAAATTCGTAGATTTTAAGATGGAAGTATCAGTAATAGCATCAAGAAACATTCATGGTGAGATTGCCACTTATCCGCTTGTGGAAAACATTCACAAAGATAACATACTTGAATTTACAATTGCTCCTGCACGAGTCAATGATAAAATTGCTTTAGATGCGGACAAAATTGCAAAAAAAACAATGGAAGTACTACATGGTGCAGGCGTATTTGGAATTGAGATGTTTGTAACTAAAGACGATAAAGTATTGGTAAATGAAATTGCCCCACGAGTGCACAATTCGGGGCACCACACTCTACAATCAACTGAAACATCACAATTTGAACAACATTTGAGAGCAATACTTGGATTGCCACTTGGAAGTACTAGATTAAAACACAATACAGTCATGTGTAATATTTTAGGACCAAAAGATTTCTCTGGCAGATACAAGCCAATCACACTTGAACAAAAAGAAGGAGTATATCTGAAGATGTATCATAAAGACGAGGCCAAACCTCAGAGAAAGTTAGGCCACTTTAATGTCGTAGATGAAAAGGATACAAAAAATATCGAACTTTTGATAAAAAGGGCTCAAGAAATAAGAAACACTATCAAGTTCGTTCCTCAAAATTAAGACTTTTTAGATAAAGCGAAAATTCCGCCTGCGCCATATGCAACTGCAATCATTATTCT
>JARLFW010000022.1 GCA_031296345.1 Nitrosotalea sp.
AACGAACTGGAAGAATCCGAAGTCGTTGGAGTTTCTAAAAAGGATACAATTGAGTATGTGAACCAGCAAAAAAAATACGGTGCTAGATTTTTGTTGCAGAGATTATAGTAACAGGATTTCTTGCAAGAAACATGGTACCTGTCGAAGTTTTTTTGCTTTTTGATATAGTTACTTGAGTTATATCAATTGAAGAAAACTTTAGTTTTTCAATTATATTTAGTACAGAATATAGTGTTTCAATAAGAATAGTTCCAATGACTATTCTTCCACCTTGTTTTAGCTTTGCTTCACATAGTTTTACTATTTCTGATGTTTCCCCACCCGTTCCACCAATAAAGATAGCATCAGCTACAGGTAATTCGTTGATTTTTTGCATCGCATTTCCCAATATGACAGATACGTTAGAGACTTGAAATTTGCTCAAGTTTTTCTTTGTAAGTTCTACTGCATTTGGATCAATATCTATTGAAAAAACTTTACCAGCAGATCCTACTTGGTGTGAAGCTTCTATTGATATTGATCCGCTTCCACAGCCAATGTCGTATACAATTTGTCCTGGCGATAATCTTGCCTTACTGATTTGGATTACACGTACTTCTTCTTTTGTAATTGGTACATCTTCTACTCTTTCAAAAAGTTCATCTGGAATTCCAGGTGTGCTGTGTTTCCACATAAGTTTACTAAATTTTTATCAATATTTAGAACTACTTAATGGACATTATTCCTACAGATGGATGAGTTATGGTAGTTACTAAAATCCAACTAAAAATGAACATAAGAACATAGCTTCCATAGCCTGTTGTGATAAGTTTCTTTTTTTCTGTTGGAAGAATAGGAATCCTCATAGATTTTGCTATTCCAATTGAAATAATAAACAGAGTTATCATTATTCCAAGACCCAGAAAGCCTTTGTGAGACTGCATAGAATTTCCAATTAATGCAGAAAGTGTTCCTGCTAATACTGCCAAACCTACTCTTAGCCAGAATAATTTATCAAGTCCAGCCTTTACCTTTGACTCTTCAGTTTGAGTAGAGGATCCTGTAGGATTATCTTTACCATCAATAGTATCAGGTTCTTCATCTCCCTTTTTCTTTGGATGTCGTGCCAACTAAATTTTCAAAATAACTTTGATTAATCCCGTTTAAAATGTTTGGTTACTATAACAATAGTAAAGATATAATCAACGGGGAATAGAAATTAGGAATTATGACACTTGCAGGTATAGAACTACGTTATTTGATTACAGAGATGAATAAACAAGTAAAGGACTATTATGTAAGCAATATTTACGGCGTAAGTCGTAATAGTATTCTTTTCAAGCTACATCATCCAGATAAACCAGATTTACTTGTAATGTTTTCTACTTTTGGTCTATGGACAACAAATGTAAAAATAAGTCAAATGGAAGAAAACAGATTGATAAAACGATTAAGAAATGATCTTTTACGCAGTAAAATAGTAGAGATCAAGCAGCTAGGAAGTGAAAGAATTGCATATGTAACATTTTCAGGATTTGATCAAGAATTTATCTTGGTTGGAGAATTTTTTGGAGACGGCAATATAATTTTGTGTAATAAAGAAATGAAGATTCTATCCCTATTGCATTCAATTGATGTAAGACATAGAAAACTTGGAGTTGGTTTGAATTATGTTCCACCTCCTTCTTCTGGATTAAATATTTTAGAGGTTACCAAAGAGAATATTGAAGAGATCAAAACAAGTTCTACACCAATTGTAAGATGGGTTGGAAGAACATTAGGATTACCAGGAAAATACACAGAAGAGATTATTCGAATGACTGGTTTAGATCCAGACAAGTTGGGAAACACCTTAACAGATAAGGAAATTGATTATATCTTTAACGCAACAAAAGATCTAATTGATAAAGTAATCACAGGAAAACATGATTCTTACATAATACGTGATATCAAAAATGCAGATGTAATTCCAATACCTCTTGGAAATATGGAAGGAAAAAATGCAGTTAAAGTATCTAGTTTCATGGAGGGATTAGATTCACTTTTTTCAGAGAATCTTCTTGAACATGGGAAATCATCTCAATCTACTACAGCAAATCAGAAAATTACTGAGCTTGAGCACAAATTAGAAGAGCAAAACAAGGCAATTTTACTAGTAAAGGAGAGATCAAGTTCTATTGCAGGTGTGGCAAGAGCTCTTCTTGAAATATCATATACCGGAATATTATCAATTGAAGACCCAGTAATTCAGACATTACTAAGCAAGTACAACTCACATGTAGCAAGAGAAAGTGGTATCTTTCTAATCAACATAGGAGGAGAGAAGATAAAGTTAGATCCTCAATCATCAATACAGGCAATTGCTTCAACATTATTTAATGAATCAAAGAAACAGATGAGAGCAACTGATACGATTAATTTAGAAAAGAAAAAGACAGAAAAAAATCTAGAACTTGTCAAAAAACAAGCAAGCGTTGCCCAAGATTCCATTGTATTTGCAGTTCAAAAAAAGAAGGAATGGTTTGAGAGATACAGATGGTTTATCACTTCAGATGGACGTTTAGCAATAGGAGGACGTGATGCCTCGTCAAACTCGGCTGTAATAAGAAAGCATCTTAATCAAAATGACAAGGTATTTCATGCAGAAATCGTCGGTTCGCCATTTTTTCTTTTAAGAGAAAGCACTGAAGATGACATTTCAAGTGTAAAAGAAGTTTCGCAAGCTACAGTGTGTTTCAGCAGGGCATGGCGAGCAGGTATTTTCGGATTAAATGCATATTGGATGCGGCCAGATCAGGTCAAGACGGCTGCTCCAAGTGGACAGTTTATTGCAAAGGGATCATTTGTCATTGAAGGTTCTAAAAATTTTGTTCAGGTGAGCACATTACAGCTAGCTATTGGTTTGTATGAAAAAGATGAGAGTTATTTACTAATGTGTGGTCCACCATCAGCAATTAAGAAACATTGTATCTATTATGTAATGATAGAACCATCTGGGTCAGATATGGCAGATCTTGCAAAGAAAGTAAAACTTGAATTTATGAAATTCAAAGAAAAAGAAGAGATAGTAAAAGCAATTTCGATGGATGATTTTACTCGAATACTTCCTGCCGGAGATAGTCATATAGTAGAAGCTGGAGAGGGAGAAGCATACAATTGAGTACTCAAAAATCAAGTTTTGTAGTAGATGCAATGCTGGGTAACCTAGCAAAGAAATTAAGAATTTTAGGATATGATTCAAAATATTCTTCATCAATTGAAGATGATAAAATAATTTTAATTGCAAAAAATGAAAAACGTATAATTTTAACAAAAGATGAACAATTAACAAAAATTGCTGAAAAACAAAATGTAAGTTTTGTTTTAATTAGAGGAAATGATGAATTCGAACAGATTGTACAGATAAATGAAAAGTTCAAACTAGATAAATTTGAGGTAGTTACAGACAATTCTCGTTGTATTGCTTGCAATGGAAAGTTAGAAGTAGTAGAAAAGTTTAGAATCATAGGAAAAATTCCAGAGGGAGTTATAGAACGAGAGAAAAAGTTTTGGATGTGTGATTCTTGTAAAAAGGTGTACTGGGAAGGAACTCATTTTGAAAAACTTCAAGAGTTTGCAACTAAACTAAATGATAGAATAAAATGAGTTTGTCAGACGAAGACGGTCAAATATTAGTAAGAACTGCCAGATTAGCTGTTACAGAATATCTCAAGAAAGGAAAAAAAATCCAACTAACAGACAAAATCAAATCCAAGTTTTCATACAAGTCAGGAGTCTTTGTTACACTAAACAAGGAAGAAAATCTAAGAGGATGTATAGGATTTCCAACTCCAGATAGAATATTACATCAATCTCTTGTAGATGCAGCAATAGCATCATCTACAGAAGATCCGCGATTTCCTCCAGTAGCACATGGAGAATTAAATGAAATAACATTTGAAGTGACAACACTAACCCCACCTGTTGAGATCAAGGTCAATGATCCATCAGAATATCCTAAAATGATAAAGATAGGCAGGGATGGTCTTATTATAAAATGGGAGTTTGGAGCAGGTTTGCTTTTACCTCAAGTTCCTGTTGAATATGGATGGAATGAGGAAGAATTTCTAGGTCATGCTTGTGAAAAAGCAGGAGCTCCTGCCAATTTCTGGAAAAGAAAAAGTACAATGGTTTTAAAATTTGAAGGAATCGTTTTCAAAGAGACAGAACCAAACGGGTTAATCAAAAGATTAGAATTATGATATCTGTCCTTTAATTGCGTCAAGTATTACTTCTTTATCTTCTTGCAACAAGTCATAATCATTTTTGCTTGCAACAACTAGAGGAATGTTAGATATTGCACATCCAGATGCTGTTGTCAGATCTGCTTTTAGACAGATCATTGCTAATGGTGCACAGTGATTATATTTCAAAGAATATATCGTATATGCTCCAACACTACTTCCTATTCCATAAGGAAATACAAGAATTTTATCACCAATAGATTTTCCAAAGAGATCATGATTTTTGTCATGCACTATTCCTGTTTTCTTGTCAATTCCTCCAAGAAAGTTTAGTGGATTTTTAGCTACAAGTAGTAAACCCTTTGCCTGTCCCTTAACAATTACCTTTACATTCATTTTGTTTCCTCTTCTACAATTTTTTTGAGGCTCTTTAGATTAACATCAACTTTGTTTGAAGTTCTAAGATAGTAAGCTCCCTTTACACTATTTGTTGTAACAGAATCTACTTCTTTGTTATCAACTAGTGGAGATAGACAAGTACAACAATCAAACAAGAGTTCTCCTCCAGCACGTTCTATTTCTTTTCTATAACCCAAGTCTCGCATTTGTCCTTTGATTGCACTTGGGCAAAATATCATACAACGTTTCTTAAATGATCTTCCCTTGAGTATTGCTGCCAAATCACCAATCTCATCTAGTCCAAGTTGAGGACTACCAAGTGTAATTAAATCTCCACTCTCTGAGGTGTTAAGCTCATCATGAATTTTTTGCATCTCTTTTTTATCAAAGTCTATCTTCTCACCCTCTTCTTCTCCAAATGTGAACATTCCACAAGCTCCAGATGTACCCATTCCTGCACATAGGGATTTACAACTGCGTTTATCAAGTCCATTTACTCCAGATAGTGCAACTGAGCTGCCTGCCACTTTGCCTGCAAAATATCCAAGCATTCCATAAGTCAATTCATCAGGAGATTCAACTTTCATGCGAATTGTTAGGTTTGGTTTTCTTGTCTTATCATCTCTTAGATCAGAGCATGGACTTTTACCTGTAAGTGCACTTGCAAGGGCACTAAATGCACCTTCCTTGTTTGTTACAAGTCCAGAAAAAGAGTTTGCATAAATTGCAGCATTACTTTCTGCAAAGGAAACCTGAGTACCTTGTTTTGGTACATCAAATATTTCATATGGAATACAAGAATAAGACGGAATTGCTCCCATCTTTTCATACGAGTTTTTTATACTTCTCTGATTTTCAATAAAGTCATCATCTAGATTATAACGTGTTACCGAATCAAAATCAAATCCCATTGGATTGACGGTAGTCTTTACCTTGAACTTGGCATCCTGACTTAGATGTGAGAGAAAATCTCTTCCTGCATCTCCTATTGTATTATAATTAACTCCTGATAGATGTGCCCATTCTATTGGAATTAGTCTATCAGAATCTGATGCTTCTCCAATTGCTACAAGTGTTCTATACGCAAGAGCAAGGGTTTCTCCCTGCTTTCCATCTAAAGCAGATTCTTCTTCTTTTGTTAATTCCAATATTTCACTTTGTTATAACAGATATAATACTTGTGTGGTCAATTATAAAATCAATTGGATAAGATTAGAAGAATTCTAGATGGAATGATTACAACAATGAATCATGTAAAGCCGCCTAGGATGACTGCACTAAGAGAACTGCGTGAGGCTGAAAATGGTAGCCCTCTAAGTATTTTAATTGGAACAATACTTTCTGCTAGGACAAGAGATGAAAGTACTTCGGCTGTAGTAAGAGAATTATTTTCAAAATACAAAACGGCTAGATCACTTGCAAAAGCAAAACTATCAGATGTAGAAAAAATAATCAAGAGAACTGGTTTCTATCATGTCAAGGCAAAGAGAATAATTGAAGTTGCATCTATCATAGATTCAAAATATTCAGGTCTAGTTCCAAAAACTATGGAGGAATTGATTAGTTTGCCAGGAGTAGGAAGAAAGACTGCTAATTGTGTTCTAGTTTATGCTTTTGATGAACCAGCAATTCCTGTCGATACACATGTTCACAGGATTTCTAACAGACTAGGACTGGTCAAAACGAAAATCCCAGAGGAGACAGAGATTGAACTAATGAAAAAGATTCCAAGAAAGTATTGGATAAAAATAAACGATACTTTTGTCATGTATGGTCAAAATATCTGCAAGCCAATTTCACCAATGTGTCCAGTCTGTCAGATAAAAAAAGAATGCAATTATTACAAAACTAGGTAGATCTCTTCTTGGTTTTCAATAACAATATGATCAGACCTATTGAAACTGCCAAGACTATCATGGGCATATAGAAGATGGGATTCTGAGAAGGGTCTCCTGAAACAAAACTTAGGGTCACCTTACCAGCATTTACTGGAGCAGGATCATATTGTGAGCTCATTCCATGTACAGTAAATTCTCTAACTGTAAAACCTGCAATATCTAAATTGGTAACAGCAACCTTTTGGCCTACACTTACTGTCAGACCACCATTACTAGAGTGAGTCGCAGTAACATACTTGTCAGGTGTCCATCCAAGTTTGTTGTCATCTTGTATTATGAAATATCCATCCTCTGGAGTATTTACTGCAACCCAGAAACGATAGTTGGGAGCAGCACCCATACCAATTTCTATGAATTTGGGTTTGCTTAGATCCTCGTATAATCTTATTATTGCAGTTGAATTTGGATTTACATATTTTAGCTTGTTCTCTATTTCAACTTGCCAGTTAGTCACATGTTCATGATCAAGCTTGTAAACTGTAGCATTTTTGGCTACAACATTGAATGCACCATATGGCACTTCAACATAATCATAACGTTCAGATTTATTCATCGTAGATTCTTGTGCATACACAGGCAAGAAAAAGCCTGTCAACAAAAGAGCAATTAGTAAGAGTCTCATAATATGAGCTAAATTCATTTCAATAAAAATCTAGTCTACAAATGGGTTATCCCATTTCATTAGTACTTTGGATACTTCGGGTCGTATCATATATTCAGATGGATTTTGTTTATCAAGAATCATTGCTCGAAGTTTAGTTCCACTAAGGCTTTCTTGATATTCTTGTCCATGAGGACAATTTCGCTCACTTGCAAATGACAAACATTTTCTACAATAGAAAAATGCTGGAAAGAAGATTGGTTCTATGCCAATGTCAGGATACAGATCAAATATTTTATGTGCAGCAAATGGATCATAGTATGTGCCAACACCTGCATGATCTCGTCCAATTATGATGTGAGTGCATCCAAAGTTTTTTCTCATTATTGCATGATGGATTGCTTCCTTTGGTCCTGCATACCTCATCTCGGTATGTAAAGTACCAAGATAACATCGATTTTTAGGATAATAGTGTTCGATGAGAGATTCGTAAGTAGCAACTATTACCTCGTCTTTGTAATCTCCAGATTTTTTCTTTCCAACAAGAGGATTTACAAACAATCCATCATGTGTGTTAAGCGATGCCTTTTGAAGCATCTCATGTGCTACGTGTGGAACATTTCTTGTTTGAAATGCTACAATGGTTTTCCATCCAGCATTTTCAAAGAAATTTCTTGTTTCTAAAGGAGTTTTCCTATATCTTCTAATTGGAGTCTCATCTGGTCTTTTTACATAGTCAATTTTTCCACCAACTAGAAATTCTTTCATGTTTATGGTTTTTGCTACACCTGGATGTTTTGGATCAGATGTTCCATAGACTCCGTTTGTTACTGCATTTTTATCAAAATTGTAAACATCGTCTACATGCAGGATAGCAAAATTTTTTCCTTCAACATTTAGAGCAACATCTCCTGCGTCCTTCATCTTTGTAGCTGTCTCCTTATCAACATCAAGTACAATTGGTACTGTCCATGGCAAGTCATTTGCCAATCTACCTCTAGAGATTACCTTCTCAAAGTCTTCTTGAATTAGAAACCCTTCAAGTGGACTAAAAATTCCATCAGCTATGTTTTCGACATCATTTGCAAGATCCGTATTAATAGAAATTGAAAATAATTCACTTGGATCTTTTTTTGTAATTCTACTTACTAGTTTACCACCATGAGGTTTTGCTATTCCAATATTTTCCAATTATATCACTTACCGTGGTCAGCATGCAATCCACATTCTTTTTGTGAATCTGATTCCCACCACCAACGGCCAGCCCGTAAGGGCTCACCAGGTTTGATTGCACGTGTACATGGTTCACATCCAATACTTGGAAATCCACTGTCATGTAATTTGTTATATGGAATATTATTTTTCTTGATATAATCCCAGGTTTGTTCCCAAGTCCATTCTATTATGGGATTTATCTTGATGATACCGTTATGTTGTTCATCAAACTCTATTCTATTTGCTTTCAGTCTCACCTCAGTCTGATCTGCTCGTAATCCTGTAATCCAACCATCTAATGTTGATAACATCTTATTGAGCGGATGGACTTTTCTTATACCACAGCAAAGTTTTCTGTTTCCAATACTATGATAAAATAGATTCATTCCGTTTACACGAACCATTTGTTCTGTTTCGTTTTGATCTGGAAACATTACTTCTATGTTCATGTTGTATTTTTGGCGTATTTCATCCATTACATCATATGTTTCTTGATTGAGTCTGCCAGTATCAAGAGTAAAGATTCTTGCTTTAGGGTTTATTTTCATAATCATATCAATTACAACTACATCTTCTGCGCCAAAGCTTGATGCCATAGCTATTCTAGGATGAAGATTATCTAATGACCATTTCAGAACTTCTTGAGGAGTTTTCAGATTTTCATTTAACTGCTGTATTTGTTCAGCAGTAAATTTTGGCATGATAAAATTTGTTCATATTCGTCATATAATTATTTAGGTAAGATTTCATTCTAGAGTTATAAATAAGATAAATCAATGAAAACAGAATGTCAGAAAAAACAGTACTTGCTATTTTTCCATCAATTTATTCATTAAATAAAATAAATAATTTAGCATCAAACATATCAAAGATTCTTAAACTAGAAAATCAACAATATATCAACATAAGAAAAAACGGATCAGTTATTGTTGTAGAAGCAACTGATCCAGTTCTTGCTTCATCTACAGTAAATATGTTATTTGGCATAGAGCAAATAGCAATTGCAAAAGAAGTAGATATCAATTTTGATTCTGTTTTATCTGTTATCACAAATACTGCTTTGAGTTTACTTTTGAAAGGCGAAAAGTTTTACGTCAAAGTGGATGGAAAAACAGAAAAATTCCTAGCAAAAGATTTGGAAATTGCAGCAACTGCCTCTCTAGTAGACAAGAGTTCGTCCATTGAGGCAAAACCTGGCTCAGAATCAAACTATGATAGACTTGTCTACACATACTTGACTGATTCCTTTGCATATGTTTGCATTTTTGTAGACAAGGGATTAGGTGGTCTTCCATACAACTCACAAAAAGAAAAAATTCTATGTTGCATCCATGATGAGCTGTCTGCAATATCTTGTCTTCAGACCATAAAGATGGGTTTTGAAGTAAACATATTGGTTTGTTATCGTAATGAATCAGATTTACTCAAATTGGCAAAGATTACAAATAAAATAATACCACGACTTGTCGAAAAAAAAATTACTCTTCGTGTATGCAAGATAAATAGATCTTCAAGCATATTGGCTACAATTATTACAATAACCCAAATTATGATATCATTAGCATCAAAAGAAAAGATTGGAAGAATTTCTTTAGGAATATCTCCTATGATCTTTTCAGCCTCATTTTGTGAATACAACTCAAACTTGGTATTTCAAAAAAAGATCATTCCATGGTTTTCTCTCTCTGGTATAGATTCTGGAATTTTAGAAAATGCAAAAGAGATCGGACTGGAAAAATACATTTTAAATTTAGAAGATCTATGTAAAAAACATCTGGGTGATAAGAAAATATCTAAATCTGAAGCATCAAAGTATGCAAATAGCGCATTAAAGACTCTCAAGTATCTACCAATTACTGTGAGTCCAAAGAACATACACGATATAATTGATTTATTAAAATCAAATCATTGAGAATTTAAACAGGTCAAATTTAATCCCGTATATGAAAAAGATAGGGGGATTCATCTATCCTTGGGGAAATGGTCACTATACAAGAATGATGCATCTAGACAAGACTATTCATGAGACAATGAAGGATGAGGTTGAAATGCATTACACAAGCAGTGGCGAAATTTATCAAAAACTGCTACAAAAATTTCCTCAGAAGAAAGATAAAATTCACAATATAGAGATGCCAACTCCAATAGATGGAAGGAAAGGTCCAAGTATCGCTTTATCTACACTGAATTTTCTCTTACCAGTATCAGGAAGAC
>JARLFW010000023.1 GCA_031296345.1 Nitrosotalea sp.
CCATGACAGTATGATTTCATTATGGTATATAGTTAGTTGTTGCCTAAAATGATATCGCTTGATTTTCAGTTTTGAGACTTTGCAATCTTGCCGTCTTTTAATTTTCGTAATCCGCCAACTACCATTGTAATAATTGCTGCAAAACCAAAGACTACGGCACTCCATCCTACTATGTGTGACTGATAACTACGCATCACAAAAAACGATACTACAGAAAGACCAAACATGGATATTGAGAAAATTGTCAGCGTTTTATTTTGCAATTAATATGATGAATTGTTACGATGATTTAGCAATTACTATACAGAAAAACATCTGAACCGTTGCTGCCTAAACCTTCGCATGTCGGACCTATCAAATATTCATTTTCAGCAACGTTTCGTAACCTTACTTTTCAGCAACGGTTCAACTCCTATACGTCATCAAAGTATTTAGGTTTTAAAAAATTGATCCCTGATCTTAATCATTTCCTATCAAACGATTTCCATACTGGACTAGAAGACATTTCTTGCAAACACAATCATCATACTTGATCTCACTTTTCTTTAATGGTGGAAATTGAGCGCACCAACAAGTCTCGTTCTCTTGGCATTCAAAGGGCTTTCCGCATTTGGTGCATGTTTTTTGCAATGGATACTGACACCATTATGCCGATTTAGCAATTTCTATTTGTAAAATAGTCTAGCAAACAATTTATCCTATCAAACAATTAACGTAACAGACCATTAGACCTCCAAACGGAATGATGTTAGTATGGCAATCCTTTGACCGATTGGAGTTACTGGTCATTTTTTGATATAATCAACTATTCTGGAGGATTCTGGACAAATACGTTACAAATCAATCTGTCAGTTTTAGGGTCTCTATACTGCACATTACAGGTAACAAATTTTCCTTTTAGTGCTTGTTCCAGGTCATAAACTGTTTTCTCCTCATATTGAGGATCTTCTGGATTGTCAACTTTGGCAATTATGATTCTCTCAATCTTCCCATACTCTTCCTTGTTATCTTTGCGAAAATGGGTAACTGACATCTCAAAAGTATCTCCTGACAAGCAGCTAATTACAGGACCTCCTATTCCGTCGCCCATGGGTATGGTATTTTTTTATAGATTATAATTGTCTATGCTCAATCAAAGTCACTATCTGAGGGATTGAAGATTTGTGTTCTAAAAATAGTATTAATATTCCCCGTGTGACACCAAATTGGTATGAAAGTCTTTGACAGAGTATTATGTGCATGTACTAGCTGTCGATGTGGTCATTATGGACCAGGTTCTGTTAACCAGTATCTCTGCGATGGATGTAAAAATGACATTCATGGCGGAATGAGACCTGTTACAAAATCTGCTAAAATTTAATTCTATTTCTTGTGTCTTGTAGTGAACTGATTATTCTTTCTAATCTTCCATTTTGTTCTTTCTTGTGTGGCAATTGTTATTTCAGATTCTAATTTCTTTCTTGCATCTTGGCTAAGATTAGGATCTTGTAGTTTTTCTGTAATTTCATTAATCTTTTTTGTATACCGCTCTATCTGATTATCTATTCCCTCAAAACTCATTATTATTCCAAGTTTGAATAGGTGATTTAGGAATTTCTATTTAGAATTACTTTCTTACTATCTCCCATTCATGCTTACAGTCTTCACATAGAAAATAATAGTGCATGCCGTCGCTTTTTTCAATTGGGTCCATGTACTCACCGGTATTTTTGGACATGCATTCTAGACATTCTTGTTTATTCATTTGAATTGAATTCTTGTGATGAATTGGCACTTTTGATGTTTTCTCTGAAAAATTCCGGTTGTTTTTATAGAACGTTTACAGATTTTACTCCATGATGCGCTGTGTTGATTCTAGATGCAGATCAAAAATTCTACGAGGTGCCATGTGTCCCAAGTGTGGATTAGATAATTCACGTGAGGCAGGTAGGATTGCATTAGAGGTACTTGAGGAACGGGGAGTTGAGGAACTAGACGAATTCATGTTACTTCATTTCCCAGATGAAGCAAAAAGAAAAAAAATTAGACATGTAATGCTTCAGATAAACTATACCGAAAATAGAGCAAAACAGTATGACAACTCTAAACGACCAAAAAGAAAGCAACAAGGAAATAAACCCAAGAAAAGAAAATCATAAAAAACCATTCGTGGATTCCTAGAAATTGTTTAACACTAGTACTTTGGTAATAATTTTATGAAGCCGTTTAGGAAAATTCTCATCATTGATATAATTGCATTAGTTGGATCCTTTTTTCTGATATGGCAACTTTCAACAGGCTCTAATTTTCTAATTCCCAACTTGGAATCTAATTATATCAGGTCTCTTCCGTTGGCGTTGATGTATACTGTACTGGTTGGCATCTTGATTGTTCTGGGAACTGTAATCCTCTTTCTGCCTAGAAGAAAGACACAATAAATTATCCAGGATAAAGTTTAAGATATTTTTTGTACTCTGCCTATCTTGCCACTTTCTAGTTCTACTTTGATGCCATGGGGATGAAAGCTACTTGAGGTAAGAATTCTTTTCACTTTACCTTCAGTTAATTTGCCAGAGCCTTGATCTTGCTTTTGTACTATGGATACATTGATTCCAATCTTTATTTTGTCTCTTGAAGGTATTATATCCAATTCAATAGGATTGGATATGTTGCACTATTTAGAACATCCATTGAAATCCCATTAGTCTATTCAAATTATGTGGAAATCTGACTGTATGCGTCTATTGAAAATTTGTTTTAGAAAAACTAGTGCTAATTTTTGATTATGGGTGAATGGTTCCAGTGCAAAGTGTGATTATGTGACTCAACACTGATACTAGATCAATTAGCATTTCTATCTAGTAATTAGACTATCACGTATTTTAATTTGATGATTCTGTATCTTATTTTGTCAGGGCATTCCTTCTGGTGAATGAAGTGCATCATTCTTCAATCTCAATGCCCTGTAAATTATTGGGGCATGATCCGCCTCAACATCAGTTGTAATGTAGAGTATGTGTTCTGAATCTAACGGCATTGTAATTCGTTTTAGTTTTTCATATTCCACCAAAGCGTATTTTCCCTTTCCTATCTTGTCTGAAACTTCATTTCTGGACTTCCATGCATTGATTGCAAGTTGTAATGATTTCTGACTTTCTTCTGTTGAAAGCAAGTTCTGCACACCTTCTCTATGTGCACTAAACAAAACAGTACCATTCATATCAAATATTGTAGCAAATCGAATTTTGGGATCAATCCCCATCACCTTGTCAAACAATGACTTGTAATTCGTGTTTAGTTTACTTGGTTATAGCGCATAAACTTTACTGAACTAAATAAGTCTAAAAATAACTAGTGAGTATCTAACATGATGTCTGATGCTGAAACTAGGTCTAATTTTGATGTAATATGTAAGGAAGTTTTTGAATTGGATGAAAAAATACGCTCTGCTAGAATAATTAATGGTAAAGGAAAACTTGTTGCAGGTGGAATGAGGGAAGGCCTCAAATCACTTGAAGATGCCAAAAAAGATGAGATGCTATTCATGGAACTCTCACTGAGAGTTAGAATGCGTCATGAGTTTGATGAAGAATTTGGCAAAGTCGAATTCTCCCTCTCATACAGGGGAAAAGTAATCTTGTTGAGTTTTCCAATAGGTGAGAATGTACTTTTTGTATCTTCTGAGAGGCAACTCGATCTTGGAAAAATTCCATTTAATATTTTAGAGATAATTAAGAAACATGCTGGATAATTATTGAGTTAATTCCAAATTTTGACTTGAGATGTTCTAATCCTCCTCCTCATCATCACTGGATTCGTAATCTGTAGTGTATAGTACAAATAACTTGCTAAACATGTAGGGCTTTTTTTCATATAATACAAAAGTCATAATTACTCGTACACAATCATTTTTTTTGACACTGTAAATGATGTTCTATCACTGTTAAATCTATACCTTGATTTTCATAAATGACGGTGCTTTTCCTGAAAATATTTAAAAATAGAAAAAGAGAGTTTTGGGGTTGTAATGAAAGATAACATCTGAATTTATCTAAAATTCAATTTTGTCTTTTTCATTGAGCAAAAACTTTTTTGTCTTTTTTGCGCCCTTGACATCAAACCAGCTTATCTTCAAGATGACTTTTTTACCTTTAATTTCGTCGATTGTTATCTTGTCGGCTGTCTTTACAAGTTCACTTAGTGTTTGATTTGACATTTTTTCATTTATTTTATTTTTCAATTTGATTCTTGGGACTGAATTTTTTACACATAATGTACAAAAAATTGAAGCTATACCTCGCTTACAGTGATGATCTACAATCCATTTGATAATCTAATGTTATGATGAATTAGCCACCTTGATGAGTATGCATGATATGCAAAAACCCATAATGTGAGTTGTACTTCAAACACCACAAATTCGTC
Source organism: Nitrosotalea sp. (assembly GCA_031296345.1). Taxonomy (GTDB): domain Archaea; phylum Thermoproteota; class Nitrososphaeria; order Nitrososphaerales; family Nitrosopumilaceae; genus Nitrosotalea. Next base: position 4,405 of record JARLFW010000023.1, read on the forward strand.
AAAATACGGAAACTACATGTGTTAGTATCTTGTATTTTATACCATGAAGGCAATGAGTTACAAGAAATTCAGAGAGTCAGAAGCTCCTATGTATGATACCATAGAAGGAAAAATGCCA
>JARLFW010000024.1 GCA_031296345.1 Nitrosotalea sp.
TGAACTTGTTCTAGCAGACAATTCTGTTTCAGAATTGGAAGAATTGGAAAAAATTAAAGAAATTGTAAGAGAATCAAAGTTTGAATTTAATAATGCACTTGATTCTGACTTTAACACGCCACTTGCACTTTCTGCCTTTTTTAAACTAGTCAAGAACGCAAATCAATTAGCATCGTCAGAGAAACTTACTCGTTCAATATCAGATATCATTTTACCAACGTTTCATGAAATGCTGTCAATTCTAGGTCTAAATGTAATTGAAGTCACTGAAAATGAGAAAAATAAAATTTCAAATTTAATAGAACAACGAAACATGTTGCGTAATCAGAAAAAATTCCAAGAGGCAGATGCCATACGAAAACAGATATCAGACATGAATATCATCCTAATAGATCACAAAAATAAAACACTTTGGATGAAACAGGAAAAAATAGGTATAGAAAATTAGGATTTTTTAGTTTTTGCACTAACTAGTGACACAACATCTCTATCTCTTAATTGATAGTTAATTGGTAATCTTACTCCATATCTTACATCTTTGGCATAAAGTAATCCCTTTGTCAGATCCGTGTGTATCTCCTTTGCCAAATCTTCTACAGTTGCACCATCTTTGAGCAAAAGTAAATCAGGGAGAATACGACCTTTTTTATCAGATAGATTTTCAGGATTTGCTACAGGATAGATAGAATTCATCTTCAACAACTTGAATACTGTAACATTGATTGCAAACTGGACACCTGTTCTCATATATTCTCCCAGTATTCCCTGGGTGATAAAATCAAGCGCCTCTAGTTGTTTTTTATTCAGTTTATCTTTTTGAAGAATTTCAAATTGTTCTGAACCTGGAACGTATTTGATTAGTCCCTTTTGTTCTGCTCTTCTCAATGAGAGTTCACTGTCAGTACTGGCAGGAATTATAATACTATCAATGTATTTTTCTCGAAGCCTATCAAAGTTTTTTTCAGCACCTGGAACATCAATCTTGTTTGCAACTATCAAAGTAGGTTTTGAAATCTTTCTTAGGTAGGCCGCAAATTTTTTACTGTCATGCATATCAAAATTTTCAAAGTGCTTGTCTTCAAGACCTGTAGTTTTTAGTGCCTCTTTGACATGGCTTTCTTTGACACCTATTCCTCGAAATATGTCAGTAATTGCCACAACAGGTTCAGTCTCCGACTGGATAAGTTTGGATATTTTGTCGCGATTTCCTTCCAAGAGTTTTAGATACCACATGATAAGTTCCTCTTCAATGTCAGAAACATCAGCTATTGGATCACCACTTCCTACTTCGGCGATTCTTCCTGATGCATCTACACTTCCAGATACATCTACAACATGCAAGATTGCATCAGACTGGGTAGCTATTGAAAGAAACTGATTTCCCAATCCTTTCCCTGCCCATGCATCTTTTATCAATCCAGGAAGATCAATTAGTTCAATTGGAATAAACCTCCAACCATCAACACATTTGGAATTTTGAGGATTATCTTTGACATTAAATTCGGTGTGGACACATGGGGTAATTGCATTCCCTAATGCTTTTTCAGGTTTTTTTGTTGTAAAAGGATAAGTTGAGACTTCACCACCTGCCAACGTGGCAGCATTAAAAAAAGTAGTTTTACCAGTATTTGTCTTACCTAAAAGGCCAATCTTTATTGGCATGTTTTCATCTGTTGTTACTTGCTATTTATCTCTGCCGTAGATTATTCGCTATGGCTATGTGAGGTAACATTACTAGATGAATTCTTTATTTCTTCAATATACCACAAAATTTCTTTTATTTCATCTTCTGTAAGTTTATCATTCCATTTATCCAGTACAATCTTTAAGATTTGTGAGCCATTGTATAAAAGACTCCAGTAAGGGTGATGCTCAGCCGTTGTAAGTGCAAGTTCTTCAATTTCTTCAAGACCTGTTTTTGCCAAAGCCAATCCGTTAGATCGTTCACCATATATTCTGATTATATTAGAATCAGGATCAGAATTTAATTTCACTAGAACATTTTTCTTTTCAAATGATTTTACCAGTTCCAAAAGAGATTGGTGAAACGTTGAAAAATCCTCAGTCATATCTAGAATAGCCTTTGATGTTCTGCAAGCATGCATCTATTAAAAACAACGTCAATTCCAGATTTTCGTGCAATTCCCTCCGCCTCTGGATTGTGTATTCCCTCCTGTAACCATACCACTTTGGGTTTTATTTTAATAGAGTCTTCAATAACTTGCAATACTTGGTCGGAAGGTCTGAATATATCCACAATATCAACCTCATCAGGAATATCAAGTAGACTAGAATAGCATTTTTTTCCCAAAATTTCTGTGGCAGTGGGATTTACCGGAATTATATTGTATCCTTGTTCGTCAAGATATTTTGGTACATAGTGTGCCGCTTTATCTGGATTTTTTGACATTCCAACTACTGCAATATTTTTTAGCAAGTAAATTTTCTGTATCTCTTCATCAGTATGAGAGTCATGTTCCATATTTTGCAAATAACATTATGTGGCTTAATATCTTGTGGAATAACCGATTTATAGGGCAATTGTAATTATTTCATCGTGGAACAAGAACCAAATGATGTTATGATTTTAAGTGCGATTAATCAAGGTGCAAAAAAGTTTGATAAAATTTCAAAAAAGACAAAGCTAGATGTGCAAGAGGTACAAAATCTTCTCGAACGCCTTGAAAGCAAAGGTTTCATCACAGTCATTGAAAAAAAAGGCCTCTTTGGTCTCAAAAAAGAGATAGTGCTTACAGAGAAGGGCAACAAGGAATTAGAAGAAAGAGAGTTTGAGTTGCAACAAAACTGGAATCAAATGGTGGAAATATGGAAAACAGGTGATAAGCAAAAACTTCAACAGCACATGGATGAGAATCGTTCAATTCTCCCATCAATGATGTTTTTAGGCATAATGGATATGATGATGTTCTCTACAATGATGGGTTTCATGGGACTTGCCATGACAAGTTTCGTACCAGATCAATACATGGACGGAGGTCATGACATGGGCAGTCAGGATATGGGCCATGATGGAGGCCACGACACAGGTCAAGATATGAGTGGAGGAAGTGGTTTTGGAGACGGCGGTCCAGGAGACATGGGCGGCTTTGATGTTAATTTCTAAAATACTTTCTAGATATTAAAAAATTAAAAAACAATTTTCGATCTCCGTTCATTTGAAATTAATTGGAGTCGATTTTGTTACTTGGTATTTCCGTGCATTGTAGTTGGTGCAGGAGTTGTTACTGCTAATTGAGACATTACA
>JARLFW010000025.1 GCA_031296345.1 Nitrosotalea sp.
AGATGATAGTTGATTTTATCAGGAATTATAGTAAGAGATGGACCGTTCTCATATACAAGAGTTGGAACCTGATTTGCAATTTGAGAAAGATAATATCCCAAGAATCCGGCGGCTACTAATCCTACCATGAAAAATATTGCAGCGCCTTTTGGTATCAACTTGAAAAATTTGATTTGATTCCTTTTTAATTGTTAACTACGGGCTTTGTTCTCCAACTTTTTGGATAGGTGTTGGGAGCCATGATAATTCTCTTGATCTTAAAGGCAAAGCCTTTGGTATTTTCAACAATCTCATCTTCATTCAGAGTTGCTTCTGCAAGAGCTACAACCTCTCCTTTTTGTGTATATATTGCAACAAAATCTCCACGCTTCAGTCCAGGCGATATTTCAAGAATACCAGGAATTGCAAGCTGGGCTCCATGGCAAAGAGCATCTACTGCAGAGTCTCGTATTACAACTGACTTTATCTCGCTTAACGTAAATTCTATTGGCATCAGTATTCTCCTCAGTTTTTTGTCATCTCCATTTTCTTTCCATAAAGCATAAGCATCAACAAGGTCGTGTATTTTTACTAGATTAGAATCCTCATTGAAGTGTCCCACTCTACTTCTTCTAAGCTCAATCATTGTTGCACCTTCACCAAGAATCTCTCCCATATCATAGAAAATTTTTCTCACATAGGTTCCTGCTTCACATAAAATTCTTAAAAGTAGTAATCTTTCTTTTTGTTCTATTACTTCAATTTCATACACATGTCGGATTCTGGTTTGTCTAGATACTGCAGATCGTTGCGGTGGCTTTTGAAAAATCTTACCAGTAAGTTGTTTGAGTACATCAGCTAATTTTTCTTTTGGCGGAAGCGTATGTAGTCTTCCAAGAGCATGATATTCTTTTGGACCAAGTAACAAAACTATGAGAGCCTTCGTAGCTTCGCCCAGTCCTATTGGTAAAAGTCCAGATACTTGTGGATCAAGTGTTCCACTATGACCTGCTTTTGGAACATTCAATATTTTCTTAACCCATGCCACTGTCTCATGACTTGTGGGACCATTTGGTTTGTCTAACAAAATGAAACCATAGTTGAGAAGCTGCTCAATTGATCTCTGGTCATAATACGTACCATGGGCATCATTTGTGATGTCCTGGTCGATTACTCTAAGATTTTGTAATTGTTTGAGTGTCATAGTAGTATTTCACTGCGTTTTTTGCCTGTTCGAGAACTTGTTCAGGTCCAAGATCATCTGTGTTTATTATTTTATTAAATACCGAAAGGTCTTCTCCAAAATCAAAACCATAAAGCTTCTTGTATAATGTTTTATTTTCGTCGTATCTCTTTTTTACTATCCCAAGTGCATCTTGTATTGATATATTATCTCGCATTGTCATTCTTTTAGCACTATTTTCATGTGAACCTGCAAGCCAGATTTTAATTCCATCTTTAACTAACCACGGTAAAGTATAGCTTGTTATGATTACGTCTTCAGTTAGAAATATTTTTTTTAATTTTTCATCAACTCCTTTATCAAATTCAGAATTTCCTTTTCGAATATTAAGAAAACTCATTCCTTCATCTGTGTCCCAAAAATCATCATTATCTGTTTCAAAGCCTTGATCCTTAGCCATTTCTTTTAACACATCACCCCCACTGAGATATTTCAAACCAAATTCTTCTCCCAATCCTTTTGCTATAGTAGTCTTTCCTATGGCTGGTGGACCAGAAATTATGACTGAGCGAAGCAATTTAGCTTGTATCCATTGTAGTTTTTGTAATTCTCATTATGATACCACTAAAGGCAGCAGATGATAGGAAGTACCATGCCCAGAAATACAATTCGTTAACATGATGACATATGTTGGGATTACCAGGAATTTGAGATGCTGCCACTTTTGCAGCAGTACAAGTTAATTCAAAAAATCCTCCAGGTATGATGTTTAGATTTATTGGAGAAATGGCCACAGTATAGGAAAAGAGTGGTGGAAGTACAAAATAGAACACCATAATCAATGGAAGAAATGTAATCATCATTGGTCTCATATTCATTTGCATAACTTCCATATTCATTTTGTTCATGTATGCAGATTTCTTGTTAAGCTCATCAGTTTTTTCTTGATCTTTTGATTTGAATGCAGCCATTCTTTCCTTTTGCCAAGCTCTCGTTTCTTTGAGTAATCTTTTCAATTTGTCTTGGTCAACCATCTTTCGCTTTATCATTGCATTAAGCAGGTTAAGACCTATAGAAATACACATTATTCCAAAAGCAGCTGGGATCATTCCCTTTACTATTGGATTTGCACTTCCCATTGGACCCTTGCTTAGACCTGGGATCTGTAGTGCCATCGTATTTATGAAATCAAAAAATATGCTATGTTCCATTGTTAAACCCCATTGCATTTATGATACCTTTTGCCGCTTCATCAACCTTACCTTCTGTGTTAAGAACCATCTTAATTGGTGAACCGCAAAGTATTGAACAAGTAGACAGCATTGCACTTGTAACATCAAGTTCTTTTTTTATTGTATCAATTGATACAATATCTCGAGTTCTACTAGTATCCGTCATTCTACGATTATAGATCTCTTCAGGTCTTGCTGTTATCATAATAAAACTATCAGGATTGAGTATCTCTAAAACATTATTTGGAAGCCCCGGATAGAAGCCTTCCTGTGTAGAAATGAATGCGTGAGTATCCACAATCACTACGTCATCAGAGATCGAAGCTATTGTTCTTGCAGCCATAGATTGTAATTCTCTTTGCTCTTTAACTGAAAGTTTTCTTAGATCATCCCTATTCTGAACTCCTTTCTTTTTAGCTTCATTGAACATCACCGTTCCAAAAATTGAGACGCTTACTTTGACATTTTTCTCTTTTAATAATTCTACTACGCGTGATACAACTGTAGTCTTTCCAACACCTGGAATTCCTACAATTATTACCCGATTACTTTCTGCCA
>JARLFW010000026.1 GCA_031296345.1 Nitrosotalea sp.
TTGGTTAGATTGATATACGTCTGAAAGTCAATTTTTGTCAAAGTCAACAGATTTAATCAAAAATTTAGTGATAACAAAAATGAAATGGAAAACCCTTCAACATAATGGCATTGCGTTTCTTCCTCCCTATGAGTCAAAAGGAATTACGATCAAGATCAAGGGAGAGAAAGTTCCCCTAAGCATTGATGCTGAAGAAATGGTTTACCAGTGGGCAAAAAAGAAAGACACCCCATATGTTAAAGATCAAGTTTTTCAAAAAAACTTTCTAGCAGCATTTGTAAAAGTACTTCCAGCAAAATTCAAAAATAATTCACTTGTAGATATTGACTTTTCTGAAGCATTCAAGGTAGTCGACATGGAAAAAGATTCCAAGCTGACCATGACAAAAGAAGAGAAGAAAAAGATTGCAGCTACAAGAAAAGAGATCAAGGAAAAAATGAAGGCAAAATATGGCAAGGCAATAATTGATGGAAAGGAAGTTGACGTTGCAAACTGGATGGCAGAGCCTCCAGGACTTTTCATAGGAAGAGGAGATCATCCACTAAGGGGCAAATGGAAACCAAAGGTTACAGAAAAAGATGTTACACTAAATCTTGGAAAAGAAGCCAAAGTACCTCATGGTGATTGGGGCAAGATAATTCACGAGTCTGATTTTATGTGGCTTGCAAGCTGGGTGGATGTACTTACTGATAAGAGAAAATATGTTTGGCTTTCTGATACATCTGACCTCAAACAAGAGCGTGACAAGATGAAATACGACAAGGCAACAAAACTTGCAGCCGAGATTGACAAAGTTTTAGGACTAGTGATTAAAAAAATGTCAGATAAAGATGAGAAGGTAAGGAGAGTCGCAACTGTTTGTTATCTAATTTACAAGACTGCAATGAGAGTAGGTGATGAAAAGGATCCAGATGAAGCAGATACAGTAGGTGCTACAACATTGAGAGTAGAACATGTTAGTCTAAGACCAGGTGTAATAGAGTTTGACTTTTTAGGAAAAGACAGTGTAAGATGGCAAAAACCACTTGCAGTAACAGAACAGGACAAGATGTTTTATGAGAATCTCAAAAAGCTTACAGAGAAAAAGAAAAAGGATGATCTCATATTTGACGGAATTACTTCAAGACATGTAAATGAATTTCTCAGTGAAATAGTAAAGGGGCTCACTGCCAAAGTCTTTAGAACATATCTTGCAACCCAAGTAGTAACAAATTATCTTAAAAAAGTAGACAACCTAAAATCAAAATCTGAAAATATCAAGATATACCATGCAAAACTTGCCAATTTGGATGCTGCAATAACATGCAACCACAAGAGAACCATACCAAAGAACTTTGATGAATCTTTACAGAAGAGACGTGATGCAATAAAGAAAATACATGAAACCAAACCTAAAACTGAGAAACAGGCAGAGAAACTAAAACAGCGCGAAGAAAAACTAAAACTTACTCTAGAATTAACTGAAAAAACTCGAGATTATAATTTAGGAACATCTCTTAGAAATTATATCGACCCCCGAGTTGTCAAAGCTTGGTCAGATGCAGTGGGACTAGAATGGGAGAAACTTTACACATCTGCACTTCAAAAGAAATTCCAGTGGGTATCAAAAGTTGATACCAATTGGAAAAATATCGTACAATCCTAAGCAAGCTACATTTAATTGCATCAAGAATTTAGGCGTTAATTATGCCGGGGTAGCTCAGCCTGGCCTAGAGTGCCAGTCCACATAAGGGTATTACTCATAATCTGGAGGTCGTGGGTTCGAAACCCACCCCCGGTATACACCGTTTTATTTAATACATGACAGGCAAATAATGCAATCATGGTTTTAGATAGTAACTCCAAAAAAGCAATCGCCCTTCACAAATTACTCAAAGGTAAAATTATTGTCACAGGAAAGATTCGTAAACTAAAACGCAACCAGATAAAGCTGATCTATACGCCAGGTGTTGCTGCTGTTTGTGAGGAGATTTTTCATCATCCAGAAAAAAAATGGGATTACACTTCAAAGGGTAATAATGTTGCCATAGTTACAGACGGTACAAGAATCCTAGGGTTGGGAAATATTGGTCCATATGCAGCTCTTCCAGTGATGGAGGGAAAAGCTGTCTTGTATCGAGAGTTTGGCAGCATAAGTGCTTTTCCAATATGTTTGAATGAAACTAACAAGGAGAAAATAATTGCAGCTATCAAGGCAATTGAACCTGCATTTGGCGCAATAAATCTTGAAGATATAGAATCACCAAAAGTTTTAGAAATTTCTGAAGAATTAGAAAAATCTCTTTCAATACCAGTATTTCATGATGATAGACATGGTACTTCAGTTGTTGCACTTGCAGCACTTTTGAATTCTCTAAAACTTGTCAACAAACAATTACAATCAATAAAGATAGTTGTTGCTGGTGCAGGCTCGGCAGGTTATGGGATAACAAAGTTGCTTATTGCAGCTGGTTGTAAAAATATTATTGTTACAGATTCTGATGGTGCGATTTACAAAGGAAGAACAAAAAATATGAGCAAGTATAAAAATGAACTGGCAAATATAACAAACTCAAAAAGAGAAAAAGGAGAACTTTTCGACGTGATGAAAAATGCTGATGTATTCATTGGCGTTTCAGGAAGAAAGGATTTGCTAAATGGAGAGATTATAAAACAAATGAACAAGGATTCAATAATTTTTGCACTAACAAATCCTACCCCTGAGGTAAAACCAAGTATTGCAAAGGCATCCGGTGCCAAAATTGTTGCAACTGGAAGCTATCTCTATCCCAACAAGGTCAATAATGCTCTAGTATTCCCTCATATCATGAGAGTCATATTAGATAAAAAAGTAAAAAAGATAACAACTGATTTGTTGATTGCAACAGCTCAGGCAATTGCCAATACTATTCCTGAAAAGAAATTGCATTGTGACAACATAATTCCAGACATGTACAACAAAAATATGCAGAAGAACATATTCAGAGCATTATCAAAACTGTACGCTTGATAAATTCAAGTAAAATATCACATTCGAGTGCATTTTTGGTCGCGATCATTTTTTATTTTTACCACTATGGACTCAAGAGATGCATCCAAAGTCCGTACTGCTTATGTTAGTTAAAATAAACTAACCATAGTACATGAGCAGAAAAGCAGTATTACAAGAGAGACGAACAAACTCTTCATTTGGTACAAATGAAGAGAAGATGCATCCAGTTCATTTCATCAACCAACGAAAAGAGTTACTTGCAGATTTGATGAACATGGGTTTAGAAGAATCAGAAGCAATCATGTATCTGGGATTATTACACATAGGACCAATCACAGTTGGTAATTTAGCAGTAAAGTTAGGACTTGATAGAGGTAAGATGTACAGGTCTCTAACAAAATTAAGAAATTACGGTCTAGTTACTACGTCATTTTCAAATCCAGTAATAGTTACTCCAGCAGAGCCAAGCAAAGCACTGGAGACAATAATTGAGAAAAAACGTGATGAGCTTCATTCAATGAAAAAGTTATCACAAAAAGTAATCATAAATCTGAAGATCCACAAAACAGAGATTGAGGAAGCGGGTACTAGTACATTTTCAGTACTTCAAAGCAGACCAATCATCTACAACAGAATTGGTAGAATACTTGATGACAGTAAAAATAATCTCATCTATATCGTTACAACAACTAACGATATCGCCAAAATGTACTATACTTCCATGCCTGAGAAGATACTAAATGCCAAGAAAAATAATGTCACTATCAGGGTAATAACAGAGGATAAACCAACAAAAGTCATTTCTGAGATGATAAAGAGACTAAATGCAAGCGAGGTACGAGTCGGAGTATTACCTTCAAAAGGAAGAATGATTGTTGAAAAGGAAAAACAAATTGTAATGTCCGAGTCCTCGGAAGATTTGGCAGATTCAGGTAACAGTGATGTTGCCATTCATACCAACTCGATGGAAATAGTTCAAAATATGTTCAGTTTATGTGAATTTCTCTGGAACAACTCTAAAGAATTTGTTGAGATATGAATATGACGAATTTGATTTACCCAATTTACATTGGATTATTTGGTGAAAAATAAAATGGAAGAAATTAAAGAGATTCACGTCCCTGAAATTTATGATGACATAGTAAGAGCTGACATTAATGATATAGAGATAAAAAAAGAAGCAATTCATCTTGATATCAAAGACAAGATCCAAGAGCTTCTAAAGGCAGAAAGATTGGCAGTACTTGGGGAGTTCTCTGCTAGAATAAATCACGATCTTCGAAATCCACTTTCAATCATCAAGAATTCCACATCTTTAATAAAAGAGAAAAATCTCACTGTTGAGCAGAAAGTAAAACAATGTGATACCATTGAGAGGGCAATTTTTAGAATTACTCATCAGATAGAAGATGTTTTAGATTTTGTAGAATTGCAGAATATGGAAATAAAACCATGCCTTGTATCTCAGATTATAACAAATGCATGGTCAGAAATCAGATTACCAAAAAATAAAACTGAACTACAAATGACATATGATAAGGATGTTACAATTGATTGTGATCAGGAACAGATCAAGGTAGCTTTTAAAAATATTTTGTTAAATGCAGTTCAGTCGATGGATTATCAAGGTAAGATCGACATAACAATATCTGAAGTTGCAAATCGTGTTCAAATAGAAATAGAAGACAACGGTCCTGGAATTTCAGAAGAGATATTACCAAAAATATTTGATCCACTTTTTACCACCAAGCAATCAGGTACAGGACTTGGTCTTTCAAGTTGTAATAATATTATAAAAAGTCACAGAGGAAAAATAAGTGTCAATACCAAAGTGGATGCTGGAACTAGATTCACAATTGATCTTCCAATTAATCCATATCAAGTCTTTAACAAATATACTCGAAAGTGAGTTTAAAGATAATTGGTTAAATAACTAATCAAGACTAGCTCATTCATGATAACACCCGAATACTTTTATTTTCATACAAAATAGAGACAATGAAATGTCAATAAAGTTCATAGTCTTTACGGTCCTATTTTCTCTTGCTTTATCCATGATGATATCCCAAGAGGCTAGCGCTTTAACAAATTGGTCAGGTCAATACACTCGTACTACAACGGCAAGCTTGGGCCCAAGTAAGGTATGTGGTGACCACATATGTAGATCAGGAGAAAGTTCCAAATGGTCACATGCAGTTATGGCATCACAACGTCAAGGTCCTACAAAAGCTACTGGTGGATATAATGGCATGGTCATAATGCATCAATTGGTTGTAAATTCAGTGATAAAACCAACTCAGGTAAATTCTGCAATGACTCCAAGTCATGAAATGGGTAAAATGTCTAGCCCACAAGTCAATATGACTAGCTCAAAATAGTAATTTCGGAATAGCATTTCAAAAACAATTCCTCAGGAACTCTTAATTTTCACACATTATGAACACATTTAGCAATGTAGTAGAATAGAGGAATATTGCAAGTTACAAAATATCAAAAATTATTTGTAATAGTTTTTTTAGCAATAATTTTTAATTCTTGTTTTGGCCTTGCTTCATTTCCAGAATATTTTTGGGATGAAGGAGTGTACGTCGATAGAGCCACAAACTTTGCCAAGACATTGCAAATGTATCAAGATCCAAACTACATTGACCATCCACCATTAGGGTGGATTATACCATCACTACTTTTTGCAGTAACAGGATTTCCAGAATCAATAGTTCATTTACAAA
>JARLFW010000027.1 GCA_031296345.1 Nitrosotalea sp.
ACTCTAACTTCAAATCTTGTCAAAACATCTCCGTTTCTTTTTTGCATTGATATCTCATGTTGCATTACCTCTTGCGGTGTTTCTTTTTTATGTAACAAATATGCAGAGTATGGATGATCACGTCTTGTATCAACATCTATTCCAATACATCTTGCAGCAACTCCCACCAGTCCAAGATCTTGTGCAGCTCGCTTTGGTATTATTCCAGTATCTTTTAGTCTGTCAATAAAGGATGATTTTGATTTGAGCAAAGTTACAATATTTTCAAAGTCAGACAAAATACAATCCATTGATTCCGTAATTATTTTTTTACTTTCATTTGTAATATCACATCTTACTCCACCAATTCTGTTAACTCCAAAAAGAATTCTACTTCCACTGAGTGATTCATTTAGCTTCATCAATCTCTCTTTGAGTATGTTGAGTCTTGCTGAACCAAATGGAAAACCAACATCCATCGAAATCCCTGCCAATGAACCCATGTGATTGTAAAGCCTTTCCAGTTCTCCAAACACTGTTCTTATCTGCTGGGCTCTCTTTGGGATTGTAATACCTGCAATCTTTTCTACAGATTGGCAGAAAGCAGTAGAATTTGCAATTGATTCATCGCCTGCAATACGCTCAGATAAAAGTAAGACATCGTCAATTTTCATGGATTCTGCGAGTTTTTCGATTCCTTTATGAGCATAAAATAGGCGTGTTTCAAGATTGATTATGTTTTCGCCCATCACGCTAAATCGAAAATGGCCAGGCTCTATGATTCCAGCATGAACTGGCCCTACAGGTATCTCACAAATTCCCTCTCCCTGCACCTTGAGAAATGGATATTCCCTTTCTTGTCTTGGGATCTTTGTGTTTAGATCAAAGTCCTTTCTAAGAGGAAATATGTTTTTGTTCCAATTGTCGTGTAAAACAAGGGGTCTAGTATCAGGATTATCAATTGGCATAATTCCAAACATATCATGTATCTCACGTTCATGAAGAGTTGCAGCAGGAATTGCCATGGCAATACTTGGATACGATAAAAAAGATTCATCTATCTTTGAAGTGACAAAGATAAACACATCTTCACCGTTTTCTTTGCCAAAAACATGTCGGATCACAAAACCATTTCCTAATTTTCGTTCATCGGTACATATCATTGTGGTAAGCCGTGTTCCTAAATCGCTGTAGATATAATTACAAATTTCAGGTATGTCTTGTTTATTCTTCAAAAAAAGATGTAGTTCATTATGGTTTTCAAATGTCTTGTCTATCCTATTTTCAAATTTTCCTAGAATTTCTTTTTTGTATTTTTCTATCCGAATTTGATTCATGGAGATCCTCCTTGATTAATTATGGCAGATGCATTGTGTACAAGTGTCTGTAACTGTTCTGGGATGTATACTCCAAGTATGAATACAAGTGAGCCAAGAATTACAACTGGAATTATGGCAAGTTTTCCCATGGAGTTATTTTTTATTTCGGGAGATGGATTTCCAAAAACCATCCTGATTACATGTCGAAGAAATACGGCAAATGTGATAACAAGGAAAATGATTACAAGCGATGTGGCAAGGAATTGTCCTGACTTTAGGCCAGCACCAAGTATCAAAAACTCACTCAAGAAAATATTGAATGGGGGCATTCCTACTAAGGCAAGTCCTCCAATCAAAAACAAAACACCTGTAGCAGGCATCACCTTGATTACTCCAGTTATTTTTGAAATTGCTTTTATCTCATATTTCTGGGTGATTGTTCCGGTTGCAAAAAACATCATTGGCTTAACTATTGCATGATTGATTATCTGAAGTAGAGCACCATAGACACCAAGCAGACCTCCAAATCCAATTCCTAGAGATATCAAGCCCATATGCTCTACGCTGGAAAAGGCAAGCATTCGTTTCATGTCCTTTTGGAAGTAGATGGATGCCGCTGCTATTCCTACAGAGATTACAGCAAGAATTATCAAAAGTTGACTTGAAAATGCAGGGCCTATAGTACTACTACTGATTATATGAAAACGCACTATGCAGTAAAAGGCACAGTTTAGGAGAACTCCAGACAATAATGCACTAACTGGAGTTGGTGCCTCACTATGTGCATCTGGGAGCCATGTGTGCATGGGAGCAAGACCTGCCTTTGTACCAAAACCAATCAGTATGAAAACAAATGCAATCTTTACCAAATTAGGATCAAAGAGTTTTGAATTATGTATCATCTCAGTCCAGTTCATTGCATCTGCTGAACTTCCCACATTGGTATTTGCATAATAAAAAAATGTTATACCTATCAAGGCAAAAGATAACCCGACTGTTGCAATTATCAGGTATTTCCATGCTGACTCGATAGCATTTTGTTTGAAATACAACATTATCAAAAGAACGGAAACAAGTGTAGTGGCCTCTAGTGTAACCCACATTATTCCCATGTTGTTTGCAATTGGAACAATAAGCATGGTCAACAGAAAGATATTGAAGCCTTGATAGTATCTGGTGATATGTTTCATGTCTATCATTCCATTATCGTATTGTCTTCCCATGTAATTTACAGAATACATTGCAGAAACAAAACCGACAATAGATATTGGCAAAAGTATTATGGCTCCAAATGAATCGATGTAAAATGTATTGCCAATTGCTGTGATTGTTTTTTCGCTAATGATTCTTGATACAATAAAAAATACCTGTACCAGAATCAAAAATGCAGATGATATTGTTACAATCTCTGATATTCTTTTTTGTCTTATTACAGTAACAAGAATTGCTCCGATAACTGGAGTTAAGAGTAGTGCAAGTATAGTACTATTTGATCCACTGAAAATATCTGCTAACTCCATCTAATCATCCCTCAAGTTTTGCAGTTTTCCTACATCTAGACTATCAAATGTACGACTAATCCTGAGCAGCAATATGGATGAAATTATGATTCCAACCAATATGTCTGCAAAGATGCCCATCTCGATAATGAGTGATACGCCATGAGTCAATGTCAGGGTGAAAAGAAATAGTCCATTTTCTATTATCAAAAGCCCTACTACTTGATTGAGCGCAGATCTCCTGTTTACAATTACAAAAAGACCTATGAGAAATAATGCGATAGATATTGGCAAGTAAGTGCGTACTATTGGATCTGACTTGAACGGTATTTGTTGTGTTAGAAAATATGACAACGCGACAAGAAATGCGGAAATTATTACTGATGCCCTAAGACTTACGTACGGATTTGTTTCTACCTTGAATTCAATCTCAAGATTTCTTGTTACGTAAAGTAAGACTTTGGGAATTATTATTGATTTTATTACAAGGGTAAGACCTGCAGCAATATAGATCTCCCAAATCCCAGTAACATATGCAATTAGAGCAGTCACTGCTGCAAGAACAATTGATTGATATCTATACGCACCAAGCCAATCAGCGAATCCACGTCTTGTGACAATACCAAAGGTAGCAATGAGAAGAATTGCACCAGAAAATATCATGATTTGATTTGTGTCCATAATTATCAACTAGAGATAGTAAAAAACAACTCCAATCATGGAACTAGCAATTGCCATTGCAATCAAATCGGGTAATCTAAAAAGTCGCCACCGAGCAACTCTTGATTCTAGTAATGCAATAGATACAGCAAGTAATGAAACTTTTACAATAAACATTAGCAGTCCTGTTGTAAGTAATGGTATTGATACAGATGAAGAGATTCCCCATGGGACAAAGATGTTAATAATTAACGATAACAGTATGAGTTGCTTTATTGCCGATGACCATTCTATGAGAGCCAGACTCTTGCCAGAATATTCTAGAACCATTGCCTCATGAATCATGGTAAGTTCAAGATGTGTTGCTGAGTTACCAAATGGTAATCTTCCCGTTTCACCCAGCGTAATAACAAACATTGCAATCAATGCAAAGATTAGTTGTGGATGTGAAACCAATGAAGAATCTGCAGATGCAGTTACTATGCCACTGATGTTTGAGCCTCCATATGTGAGAGACACAACAAATATTGTAAGAAACAATGCAGGTTCCAAAAGCATAGACATCATCATCTCTCTACTACTTCCAAATCCACCAAAGGAACTAGATACGTCAAGACCTGCCAACATTGTAAAAAATCTAGCAAGGGCAAACAGGCCAATGACTAGCAGTATATCCCCTACCAATCCAAATGGTGAATATGAAAGAAATACCGGAATAAAAAATGCCGCAGTACCTATAGCTACAAAGTTAATCCACGGTGATGATCTGAAGATCCACGAACTCTGGTCCGACACCACCGTGTCTTTGCGTACAAGTTTTATGATGTCATAATAGGGCTGAAATACGCTTGAGCCTATTCTTTTCTGCGTTCTTGCCTTAGTTTTGTTCATGATTCCAACCATCAAAGGCGAAAATGCTATGATGAAAAGAGATTGGACTATACCAATTACAATCTCTGCAAGACTAGGCATTAATGACTCAACCTCACAAACAAGAGAAGTAAGACTGCGGTTATCATTATGTAAAGCAAGTATGAGTTTATTTTTCCTGTCTGGATTCTTCGTATCTTGTCCAAGA
>JARLFW010000028.1 GCA_031296345.1 Nitrosotalea sp.
GTCGGGAGGATTTGAATCAAAAAATCTTGTGGAGGGTCTTAATATTTTAACTTCAATGATAGAAGACAAAACCTGTCTAAAGTTCATGTCATTTGTTGGTGCAATTGTATCAACAGGTCTCAGAGGCGTAATTACAGACATGGTAAAAAACAAAATGTGTGATGTAATAATTACAACCTGTGGAGCTTTGGACCACGACATAGCTAGACATTATTCCAATTATCTAGAAGGTTCGTTTACAATGGATGACAGTGAACTTATGGAAAAAGAGATTCATAGACTAGGAAACGTTCTAGTCCCAATGAAAAGTTATGGTCCATTGATTGAAGAAAAGATGCAAAAATTTCTTTTACAAACATACAAAGATGGTAAGAGAGAGATGTCAACTAGAGATATAACAAAAATGATTGGAGAACAATTGGGCGAAGATTCATTTCTTTACTGGGCCAACAAAAATAACATTCCTGTCATAGTTCCAGGAATAATGGATGGTGCAGTAGGAAGTCAAATCTGGATGTTTTCACAAAATCACTCTGATTTTAAATTAAATATTTTATCAGATGGGGATTTATTATCTGGATTAATCTTCAAGGCAAAAAAGTCGGGGGCTCTAATGATAGGTGGAGGAATATCAAAACACCATACTTTGTGGTGGAATCAATACAGAGAGGGTCTTGACTATGCAGTATACATCACAACTGCTCAAGAGTTTGACGGTAGCTTGAGTGGCGCGCTTGTCAGAGAGGCAATCTCATGGGGAAAAGTTACAAAGAACGCAAAACAGACTACAATACATGCAGAGGCAACCACAATTCTGCCGTTTATTTATTCGGCACTACTTGCCAAGCTCAAATAGTAAAGATATTTTTGCTGTAAATACTCTCAAATCCTAGATTAGAATAAAATTTTGAGAGATTGTCCCTCTCATAAGTTTCAAGCATAAGAAACTCTAAATTTCGAGAATTTACCTCATGTAATGCAAAGTCAATTAAAGAAGCAGCAGACCCTTGTTTTCTCCTAGAAGAAATAGTACCTAGACAGTAAAGCCCCAAGATAGAGTTTTTTTCATACAAGACCATGCATGAACTACTTGATTCATCTACATAGTATTCGGCTGACGAAATAGAGTTTTTCAATATAGAACTTACAGGTTCTGCCCACTCTGGACAATCATACGCTTCACAAAAAATCTGTGTCCACAGTGAAATGGTATCAGGAGTCATCTTGATTGCATTAGGTTTCCTTGATGGTAATGTTCTTTTTTTTAATACGTGTTGAGTGTCATGATATACAAATCCTTTACTTTTGAGATTGTCCTCAAGTTCTGGATAGTTTAGAGAGTAGATGTATGAGGCAGAATGGTTTTTTTGAAATTTTTCTACTGATTCTGCAATCATTTTTTCGCTTGTACATGTGATATTTGTCAACTTGTTAAAAAAAAGATCATCTGCAAGATTGGGATTTAAAAATAAGGTACCGCATTCCAATTGGCTGGCATTACTCCATAGTCCAGTAAAACCAATATCATTGGATTCCATTTTTTGAATCATGGTATGATTCCAAGTATTTCACAAATACGATTAAAATCATTTTGATTTATTCCCTTTCCATTTCTTACCTCAATACAGATTTTTTCTAGTGTTCGAAGAGCCATCGGAGAATCAAGATCATTACTTAGCGATTGTACAAAATCATCAATTAGATTAGAAATATCTTCATGTGTTTTATCAGAGACGTTAGACTTTGCAAATTGAATCAAATCTAGTAATGGTTTTTTTGCCAATAGATCTTGCTCAGAAAAATCAATGTCATCACGATAGTGTTTGGAAAAAACATACAAACGAGTGAGATTTTGGTCATATTTTTTAATCAAGTCCTTTATCCACACAACATTTCCAAGTGACTTGGACATTTTTTCTCCGCCAGATAAAACAAGGCCCACGTGTACCCATGCTTTAACAGGAACATCAGAGCCCGATAGAAGTTGATACTGTGCAAGATGTGCCTCATGGTGAGGATACAAGAGTTCCCTAGCACCGCCATGAATGTCATAATTCTTACCAAAATTCTCTATTGCTACAGCAGTATCTTGCATATGCCACCATGGGATGCCCTCTCCAAGTTCACTTTTCCACGAGAAATCAAAATCTTCAGTACAATTCCATAGCATGATATCTTCAGGATTTTTCTTTCCAGGTCCAATATCTAATCGATGCATGCTCAATTGTTCCTTTGTTTGGTGAGAAATCGTGCCATAGTTTTTCACTTTGGAGATATCCAGATAGACATTGCCATGAGCCATGTAAGCAACTTGCTTTTGAATTAATGTTAAAACTTGTTTTTCTATATTTGAAACATAGTCTGAAACATATGCAAGTCTATTGATACTTTGTATGTTTAGTGCTTCAAGATCTTTTACAAATGCAGATGCATAAAATTTGGCAACATCTTTGTAGGTGGTAGAAGTTTCTTTGGCTTTGTTAAAGACATTTTGATTGACATCTGTCATGTTCACAAGAACATCAGTTCGAAGTCCTTGATCATTTAAACATCTAGATAGAAGATCATAGGTCAAGAAGATTCTTGCATGTCCTAAATGAGTATAGTCGTAAACCGTTGGACCACAGATGAATATTTTTACAAGACTTTTTTCAAATGGAATAAAGTCTTCTGTGGATGATGAAAAAGAATTAAAAAGTTTGAGCATTTTTTGACTTAACGTCCACCCTGAGATAGGATTGGAGTTAGTGTCACAGTAGAACGAACCTTTGCAAGTCGTCTAATTTTGTGTGTGATAATAGTCTCGAGTACAGATTGGGAATCAGCTTGCAATTTTACAAATATATCATAGATTCCATATGTGCCTCTCACTTCTTTTACTTCAGGAATTTTTGTAAGCTCAGATATAATATCGACTTCAGAGCCTAGGTCACAGTTAACCAGTATGTAGAGTGATTCCATGAATAAAGTCTGTTTTTGCCACATAAAATGATATCCATATTTAAAAAGGCGTGTCCGATAAGCCTCATATGGCAAATGATACGGTATTTGTAAGAGAGATAATTCCAATCGATATAAAAGATGGCTATCTCATTGATGGTTTTCCATACACCGGTTTAGCAAATGCCATAGCAACAGAATCACTTGTCAACAACACAGCCCAGTTTGAACTAGCAGGTGTTCTTGATTCAGAATTATTTCCTCCAATTAGCATAGTAAGAGATGAGGTGCCAAATTTTCCAGCAAGGATTCTAGTCAATAAAGAGCTCAAGCTAGCTGTATTTTCATCATATCTTACTCCGCATGAATCAATTCATCGTGAAGTAGCAAAAACCATGTTAAAATGGGCAAGTGACCACAAGTGCTCATTTATCATCAGTAGCTCTGCAATCAAGACTGATGAAGACGCTCCTTTTGTAATAGGAGTTGGAAGTACAGGCGAGGCAAAGAAAAAACTACGGGATGCAAACATTCCGGTATTAAAAAATGGTACCATTCCAGGAATTCCAGGAATTTTGCTAAATGAAGGACTGTTATCAAATATCAACGTCATAGTACTGTTGTGCAAAGCTAGGGAATCAGGTCCTGACTATAGAGCAGGTGCTGAGATTTGCATGGCAATGTCAAAACTAGTTCCAGGTGCTTCATGTGATCTTAAATCATTACTAAACGAAGCAGAAGGCATTGAAGAACACCTCAAACAGGCCGAGCAAGATGCAGGTCCACTTCGAGATGCAATTTACGGATGACATACCAAGAACGTTCCATTTCAATAGATAACTTGGAGAAATTTTTAAGAACTTTGGATTCTGATGAGGGTATAAGAATTGATAATGAATCAGGTCATGTATTTATCAACAAAACTTCAAAAAGATATTGCATAAACATTTCAAATAATAACAAAGATGAATTCATCTACAAAGATACTGTACAAGAAACAATTGATTTTTTGAGAGATGTTATAACTCAAACATCAAAAATTTTTGTGTATTAAAAATTTTATCCGCAATCTAATTCTTCAATATCAGATTTACATTGAGAATTAAATTGAGATATTTTTGTGTTTAACATGTCACAGGTTTGAGGATCTTTTGCCACATCATATTTTTGTATTTGAATAACAATATCTAGCTGACGCAATGGGCAAACATTTGAGGATTCGACGTCATATGAGACAAATGCAAGAATTGAACCAACTGCAATTATAATTAAAATCCACTTTTGCTGCCTATTGAGAGTTTTAACTTTTGGAAACATCTATCTCTATAGTTGAGACGTTTCTTTCTTTTCCATCTTTTGATACCAATCTCTCAGAGAAGATTCTCACACTACTCACTCGATACCCCATTGCATTCATTCTTTTAACTATCATTTGAGATACGTCTACTGCAGTGATTATACTTCTGCCTCTTGCCTTTACGGTAACAAAAGGCTCATTTGCAAGAAGTGTAAGAGTAGCATTAAGATATGTCAAAATTGGTTTTTTGCCAATAAATACAATATTAGGCGGCCTTGACATACGA
>JARLFW010000029.1 GCA_031296345.1 Nitrosotalea sp.
AATTTCTGCACCATAACATATGCCAAGTAGGGGTTTATCATCTTCTAGTGATCGTTTTACTAATTTTGAATTGACGATATTCATTTCTGGATTATTTTTTCGTCTTCCTGATAATATTATAGATGAATAATTATCAATATCAAGTGACGATATATTAGAAAAGATATGAGATTCAAAATCTAGGTTTAGTTCTTGGATACATTTCAAAAGCGATGGTGTGTAGACCGAACCATTGTCTACAACTAGCAGCAAACTATCTTACACCTATAGTAATGTAATGCAGTTCTGGTACATTTTCTTCTACTGCCACAGCACCTAACTTGACCGTGCCATTTTCTTGCCAGAATAATATTCTGTCACTTCCTGGATGGACAAAGTTTTTCACAAATGTAGAGATAAGACTTTTTGTATTATCTAGATCTGATTGTTGTGTAAACGATACCTTGCCCTCATCAAAAGTAAGTGGGAATTGAATCGTCTGTGGAGTAAGAACACTAATCTTTTGATCTTCTAGTATTGATTTTATTGTAGATATCCTAGTAGATTCGTCAAGCTCTAATGC
Organism: Nitrosotalea sp.; assembly: GCA_031296345.1. Classification (GTDB taxonomy): domain Archaea; phylum Thermoproteota; class Nitrososphaeria; order Nitrososphaerales; family Nitrosopumilaceae; genus Nitrosotalea. The sequence continues at coordinate 563 of JARLFW010000029.1, forward strand.
AATAGTAACATTAGATGGTGCAATACCTGTAACCTTAGCCAAGTAAGTAGCAAATGCTTGCTGAGGTGTACTTCCTAAACCAACGTAATACTCACCATCAAATGCAGCACCTACTGCTGCAATTGTTCCTAGTTGTGTAACTACACCACCAGAACCTGCAGTATAAACAGGAATAAAATAAACATCTTGATTTCCTATTCTATATAGAATATTATCACCTACTCTTGGAGTTCGCAGTAAGGTTTGCAATTGTGCAAAGTCTGAATCTCTTGATAATGCTTCACGAACTGCAGATGGTCCTAGGAGTTTTGTCTTTGAATCAAGTGGAACTTGATAGAACTGCATTTTACCTAGATTTGGAATGTCATTTTGTACAATCATGTAACCTGCCAAGTTTCTTCCCTGAGAACCTCGTAACTCAAGAGAGAGTAGACCAATGTAAGTTGCTTTATCAAATCCTGGTGGTTTTTCTTCTACATAGTAAGTTCCAAGTCCATCAGGGACTTCATAGAAATCTTTTGCCTGTATGAATGTAGAAGTATCCGTTACATGATAAATGTTGAACATGTCAACTTTCCAGTTAAAGAGAGCTTCTGGATATCTAAGTTGTTTGGCAAGCCATGAAGGCATATCGACAAATTGATCTCCATATTGACTTGCAAACATATTTGTGAAAAAGTCATCACCAGTTTTTATCAGGGTTACTTTACCATCATAAACATCAACCAATGCATAACCTACCAATCTCAAATACGGATTACTGACTGACCATGGAACATTTTTCGTATCAAAACCAACAATCAATGGTACAAGCCAATATGTTTTTTGACCATCGCTAACTGGAAGAATGTCTAATTGTTTTCCAAATAGATCGTACTGGAAATATGGATACAATAGTTGCATTCTGTCATGTACGTCTCTATATCTGATAATGTGTATCGGTTCTGTAGGATATGATAAGAAGAAGTTTGGCTCAAATAATTGGCTTATAGGAGGTTTAACATCTATTCCTCCGCTGCCACTATATGATGCATTATTTAATTCGGCAGAGGTTTCCCTATTTTGTGGATAGGCAGCCCAAGTTTCTGAGAACAGTCCACCTTCTCCATAGTATATCACTCTCTGCTTGAAGAAGGCATTACTATCAACAATTGTTCCATCATGGGCATCAAGTGTAAGAAAACCATTGTCAACGTGGGTATATACAAGATGTTGATTGTACCATGTATTTTCTACACTAACCGAGGATGGAAGTATTGGCTTCATTGATGCTGTCCAGTATAACGTATCATTGAATCTTAGAATATCGTTATTTTCAAAATCAACATATGGTATAAGACCAATCTCTGGCTTTAGTTTTGCAAATGCTGCATCCCAGTCCCATACTCTAATTTTATTTAGTAGTTCATTATTCTGTGAGACGTAATTAGGTATATCATTTGGCGAGACGGAGCTTAGCTTTGTTTCTTGAGGTACTATTGTTATCTGGTCTAATTGTCCCAAGTAACGATTTACACCAATTTGCTCTGCTTTGTAAGGTCCAAGAAATTCTATTTTTCTTGCATCTGCAATACTGTTGTTAACCATCATTATTGAACCGGCAAGTATAGCAATTATTACTAAAGCCAATACACGAATGTAGATATCGCGTTTTGAAGGAAGTATGATCACTCTAGATTTGAATTTATCAACAAAGTAAAATCCAATTAGAGTAAACCCTGCTACTAGTGTACCTCCAATTGCATACTTTGTGTTGTAATCTATTTGGTCTGTGAAGAACATGTTTATTCCAGCCCATACAATTCCAATTCCAATTATTCCTTCAATTGTTGCAATATAGTCTAGAAACTTTGGTTTGCCTTTTGCTGCATCTTGGACATATTTGGTGACCAGTCCTACAATATTGTGTAATCCAACATAGAGAGCAAGTCGGAGACCAATTACAGCAAGAATTGGAGGAACAAGAATTGTTAGTGCTGGAATCATTGGTACTACATGTGTTAATGCATACGATGGATCAGTAGGAGGTGTAACAAATGGGAGTGAGAATATATTCAAAACAGTTTTGATGCCCAGATCATGGTGTCCATCAATCAAATATGCCACAGCAAATCCAAATGTGAGATTTGTAAAGAAAGCCCCAAAAAGTACAACCTTTGTTATCTGCCAAATTACAAAGTTTGGAACACTAAGCTTGTATTCCTTAAAGTTGGGAATATTTTCTGCTACAGAATAGTTACCCCCCCGCTTAAAAAATGTCAGAGCAAGATTAAGACCATACCATGAAATTGAGGATCGGTTTTTGATGTTTATTCGTATCAATGCAATAGAAGCCAAGACAACTGCAGAAAGTAATGAAAAGTAGAGTGGTTTTGTAAATAGAGTGCCAAACTCTTGTGAATTCATGTATAAAATTACTGCTTGATTACTTGTCAGGACAAAAATTACAATTGCAATTAAAGCTACAACTCCTATCCTAACATATTTTCCAGAATCTCGTGGAGGCGGACTGGATTGAGTAGATGAATTATACAAAATTATGCTACCTTCCTTTGTGTCAAATTAATTTCTTACCCAATTTCTTTTTCAGAACACCATTAATAAGTCAAATAGAGAGGTTCGTCAGATTGCATTGCCCAAGCCTTTGCACAACATGTAAACTGCGGCATATTTTGGTAAAGAGACTACCTCATTTTTGTATGGTCCAAATTTCTTATTCTTGAGTTTTATTTGTAATGGGCAATCCGCTAAAATCTGTACATTGTCATCACCAAGTAAGCATGCCTCTGAAAATGGATCAAAAGAGTCCAAATTATCACATTGAATCTTTGAAAGACCACTTTTACTGTTTATGGAGCCCTCCAGTCTGAAAATTCTATGAATGTCCATAGTTACTTTGGGATCTACTCTTACTCCCATTGTTTTTTTGATTTCTTCTAATTGTACCTGAAATGCAGTATAACCACTGGAAATTATTTCCTTGGTTATTTTAGAAGTCTTTGATTTTGATGTAAATAATTTATGGGCAATTCTACCTCGCCATCCTTTTTCTTCAAGTGTGGGAAGAGAAGACTTGGAATTATTTTGTCTTTTTATTCCAAAGGATTCTGGAATTGCTCCATTGAACATAATATAGTCTACAAGGTCTGCTCTTTCTTGCGAACCTAATGGTTCGTAATCACTATTTGTTACTCGTATGTGAAATCCCTCATTTCCGGAAAAATAGACCTCAATCTCATCTTTTTTAATATTCAAGTCAGATGTCAAGATATCAACAAGTTTTGTTACTTCTAGTTTAGATTCTGAGATACAATTTTTACACATTACAGATGCAGTCTCAAACTTTGTAGAACCACACTTGGAGCATTGTGATTGTAACTCTATTACAGAACTATTGCATGAACTACACTTGAATATGGTGTGATCCTTTCTGCATGGTAAAGCCAAGTCTTTTGCATCAATATCAAATATCAAGTCAGCTCCTTTCCAGTCTTTTTCAGACATTGGAAGGTTTGGAAATGCATAGTATGCATTTGAACAATACACATCAGACGGAACTTCTTTCATTAGTAAGAGATGAAGTTCCTTGTCATTTTTTATAACTAGGTGCCTAGTCATTCCAGAGTTGAATTTTTGATATCCAAACTCTCGTTCTGTAGCTCTTTTTGGTACATGAATCAAATCAAAGCGATTAAAATAATATTCCTTGAATGCAGATTCTATTAGCAATGTATTTTTTTCATTCATTTATTTTTCCTCTTTTTTCCAAATTGTATTGGATTAATTATTCCGTCACAGTCAGATGTAGCAAAACATAGACTTTCACTTCTTAACTTTTCACATGATGGACATTGGTATTTGGTTCCGCTTCCAGATGAGCCAGATATATGTTCTAGTTGATACTTTGTAGTTCGTTCATTGTAATCGGGAGCATTTTTGAATAGAGGAGCAATTTGATCAACTGTCTGGCCCTTAGATAAAAGATAAGTTGCAAGCAAGAATCTTCCAGAGTGTGGCAAGTTTTCTCCCTTTTCAAGAACTTCAATTCCATGTTTAACACATGGTGGATACTCTGAAGAAACATAGGTTGTGTCTGAAAACTTTTTGGCAAGTATAACCAAGTCTTCAACTCTTTGCTTAAAGCCTTGTGGAATAGATTGTATGTTAACTGATTGAATTTTTCCGTTGATATATTCCCCAAGTTCAGCACGTATCAGTCTAACGGTTTCATGAGCACTCAGGTAGACAAATCCATTTGCCACCCTTCGATTTACCAACTTCCATTCCTTTTCATGAAAATGTACAGCTCTTTGTAGATAATCTGGTACCTTAATCACAAATTCGTCATTATCAATTGATACTGTAACTGCAAATAGATCTTGGATTATTTTTAATGGAAGTTCCAGATTTTTTTTATCTCGACTTGCCCAGAGATCTTGTTGTAAGAATCGCTCAGATCTTCTAGCTTCTGCCAAAGAAAATCGCCTGATTAGTGTAGCAATACCTGCAGACTTGAGCAAGATTATAGCAACTATAAAGGATAACAATTCAGAATCATTATCTAGTGATTCCAGATCAGAGCCATAGATTTGGCCTGAAGACGCAACCACAATTCTACCATATGCCTTTTCCACTATAGGCTTCCAGTCAGGATGGCTAAGTTGTTCAAGACTTAATCCCGTATTTGCTAGATATTCACCAGCTTCTGTAAGAAAAGGATATTTCGCTAGATCTTTTATTCCAATTTTTAGCACATTTTCTTTGTTCTTGCTGACCTTAAAAATTTGATTATTCTACAAACTGACTAGTGTTTTGTTATGACTAGGAATTTTTCAAATTATTCCATACGAGTTTAAATTATCCTCAAATAAATTAGTCACATGCTAGTTGGATTACATGTATCCATCGCAGGCTCAATCGATAGAGCAGTTGATAACGCAGTTGCAACTGGATGCACTGCATTTCAAATCTTTACTCGTAATCCTCGTGGATGGGCTGCAAAACCTCTAGCAAGTAAAGATGTTTCTAGTTTTAAAGAAAAACTTGCTGCAAGTAAAATTGATAGATTTTCTACCGTAGCTCACATGCCATATTTGCCAAATTTATCTTCCCCAGAGGAAGATCCCTTTACAAGGTCTACAAATTCTCTTATAGACGAGATTAAAAGATGTAGTAAACTAGGAATTCCATATATTGTTGCACATCTGGGAAGTCACAAGGGTGAAGGAGATAAAAAAGGAATTGAAATGCTTGTAAAGGCATTTACAAAAGCTGCTGCAGAAACTTCAGATGATGTAATGATTCTTCTTGAGAATACTGCAGGTCAAAAAAATAGTGTAGGATCAGATCTTGATCAGCTTGCTTCTATTTTATTTCAGCTAAAACCTGCAAAAAGATTTGGAATATGTTTTGATACTTGCCATGCTTTTGCTGCAGGCTATGACATGAGAACTGAAAAGGAGGCAAAATCAACACTTGAAAAATTAGATAAAGCAATAGGTTTTGAGCATCTCAAAATTTTACACTTGAACGATTCAAAGGGAGAACTGGGATGTAATTTAGATAGACATGAGCATATAGGACTGGGACATATTGGAGAGAAAGGACTAGGATATATTATAAAAACTATAAGCCGTAAGAAAATTCCAATAATTTTAGAGACTCCTATTGATGAAAGACGCGATGATGTTGGAAACTTGAATAAGGCAAAAGAATTGGCTTAATTTGGAAGAGTTTTGGTTTTATGAACTATGAGCAAATAATGCAACTTGCACTGGAGCGCGGATTTTATTTTCCTAGCTGTGAGATTTATTCAGATGCTCAAGCTGGGTTTTGGGAATATGGTCCAACAGGAGTTAATCTAAAGAACAAATTCATAGAATTGTGGAGAAGAGAATTTGTCAGAAGAGACAGAATGTGGGAGATTGACGGTTCCCAGATCATGTCAGAAAATGTCTTTGTAGCCTCTGGTCATCTTGCAAGTTTTGCAGATCCTATTGCAACATGTACAAAATGCAAGTCAATTTTTAGAGCAGACAAGATGATTGAAGAGATTACTAAAATAACAATTCCTGAAAATGCAGACTTGGAAGAATTTGATAAAGTCATAGAAGAGAAGAAAATTACATGCTCCAAGTGTAAGGGAAGTTTTGAGAAGATAAAAAAATTCAACATGATGTTCAGGGTAGGCATAGGCGCACAAAATGAATCGGCTTACTTGAGGCCTGAGACGTGTCAATCCATCTTTGTTGATTTTCCAAGACTCTTCAAAACAATGAGAGGAAAACTTCCAATAGGTATTGCACAGATAGGAAAAAGTTTCAGAAATGAAATATCCCCAAGACAGAGTCTTTTGAGACTAAGAGAGTTTTATCAGGCAGAGATAGAGGTATTTTGTAATCCTGGCAAGCTTGATGACTTGCCAAAGTTCTCAGAAGTTGAAAATACTCTGATAAGAATAATGGTTGATGATTCGATAAAAAGTATGACCTGTAAAGAAGCAGTAGATTCTGGAATAGTACCAAACAAGCTTGTGGCTTATTATCTTGGATTGCTTGTAGAGTTTTATCAAAAGACTGGAATTGATGTTAACAAAAGTAGATTTAGAAAACTAGGTGATAAAGAAAAGGCATTTTATGCAACTGTAGCTTTTGACTTTGAAGTTGAGACCAATACAGGTTGGCTAGAACTTGTTGCGTGTAATTATAGATCAGACTATGATCTAAAGAGTCATGCAAATATCAGTAAAGAAAAATTTGAGGTAATCGATGATGAGATCAAAGTTTTACCACATGTGTTTGAGATATCAATGGGAATAGACCGAAGTCTATACACAATGATAGAACATAGACTACGTGAAGATAAGGAAAATGACAGAGTTGTTCTTTCCTTGGAGCCATACCTTGCACCTATTCATGTTGGAGTTTTATCACTTGTAAAAAAAGATGGTCTTGCAGAAAAAACTGATGAAATTTACTTTATGTTAAGAAAAAAATATGATGCATTTTTGGACCACTCTGGCGCCATAGGAAGAAGATATAGAAGATTAGACGAGATTGGTGCCCCCTTTGCAATAACAATTGATCATCAGACATTAGAAGATCAAACTGTTACAATACGAAATCGTGATTCAATGAGTCAAGAAAGGATTAAGATCTCAGAACTAGACTCTCATCTTGCACAAGCTACTGCATTTCCTTAAGGTTAGACTAGAAATTCTTATTCAGACAAGAATGGAATCACTACAGGTCTGAAGGTTATCTTGAGTGGAACACCTTCCATTACCTGGCTTTGTGGTGACAAGTCTATTTGGGAATCAATTTCTACCTTCCAAGTTCCTATTATAGGATCTACTGAAGTAATTGAGAATCTCTCTAGTGGGTCACTTATTCCAGAATATCTAACTCTGTATACTTGGTCACCTACTACAACACTCTTTATCTGTCCTGGCAAACCAAATGTTGAATCCTTTACAAGACATTCATCAGATGGACCAATTACACATGTGCCATCAGGTGCAACTACCTTGTATCTCATGTTACCATCATTGTTAAATGATGAATAGAGAATCTCTGGATTGGCAATAGCATTACCAATATTGTCATTGATTGCAGATATGGTAATTGGTTTTGCAATAGATGCGGTCTGTACTGATGAGAATGTAATGATGTTGGCTTGAGCAGTAAATGATTTATCGTATACATTAGCTACTGCTTCAATCTTATGATTTACAAGATCATCTGTTGGTTGGGTCTTCCATTCTAATCTTACTGGAGTCTGTCCCTTGTCGAATAGTTTTCCTGGAGAAGTGTAAACAGTTTTGCCATCTACTACAAGTGAGATTGTACCATACACTGGCTGTCCGTTGTTGGTAAAGTAAGCAGAAGGTCTTGCTGTTGTTCCTGC
>JARLFW010000030.1 GCA_031296345.1 Nitrosotalea sp.
ATGAGCTTGCAACAGTAAATTTCAGAATCCATGAAATTCCACTCAAAAGTCCTACAGAATCAACATTTGCAAAGATGATAGGTCAGGATTATTATGATGCAACGGCAGATTTAGAAAAGGCAAAAGAGAAACTCACAGCTCAAAAAGAAGATTTGAGTACTAAAATAAAAGAAGATATTTCCACATTCATAACTGAATTTACTTCCCATGATCTAGTAATTCCTTTAGAGCCAAACCCAAAGGTTGCAGATGGAAATACAATTTTTCATTATAAAAATAATGTCACTTTCAACAGCATACTTGCAATACTAAGCGAGCTATTAGGTCTCTCCCCGCCAATACTTGTAAAAGATGTAATGTTTTCGGCATCTGAAATTGTCATAAAAGTAACCGACGAGTATGAAGCTAAACAAAAGTTCCTAAGCAGTTTAAACGAGGTACAAAAGACATTATCAATCAAGAGAAAATAGCAAACCATTCATACTCATTCTCAGTGCTCTACGTATAAGATATAACAAGGTAAAAACTGCCAAGATTTTGTGAAGAAGAATACCAAAAAGCTTCTTGCGATAGTATTCATGGCAATATTTATCATTTCTACAGTAAGTGCTGCATTTCTTGGAGGTGGAAGAGTTGCAACTCAGGCAAACAAGAGCACGGGTCTAACAATCACTGGAACCCCTGCTGACAATTATCCAGATAACAAAAGACCAACTTTTTGTGAAACAGGTCCTGCTCAATCCAGCAAATACATAACAGAATTCAAAGTACCAACGGCTTGTACCCAACCATTAGCAATTATTACAGATCCTGCTGGCAATGCATGGTTTACAGAATCAAACACCGGTAATTTGGGCAAGTTTGATCTTTCTTCAAAGACATTCCAAGAATTTACTAATACACAGTGGCAGAAAGGAGAAAAATCAATGATGTGGGGTCTTGGCACTGCACAAGATGGAAACATTTGGTTTACAGATTCACAGCACAATTTGGTTTGGAAATTTAATCCAGCAGACAAGAGTTATACAAGATTTACATTCCCAAAGAGTAGCGGAACAGACGGTTCTTTTCCACAAATGCTTTTCATAGATGGCAAAAATGCCTATGTCAACGACTTTACTGGGAAAAAAATAGGTGTCTTTACTACTGATCATATTGGCCCTGACCTTGGCATAACAAATATTCCATCACCTGGAAACTACAACTTTACAAGTACAATGACAACTGATTCTAATGGTAATGTATGGTATACAATTTGGATATACCAACAAGGAGGAAATCTTGTAAAATATGATCAAAAAACTGGCAATTATACTCAATACCCCCTGCCTCAAGAGATTCAAGCACCAAATGGAATTACAATTGATTCGGCAGGTAAATTATGGATAATGGATACTGCTAGTAGTTTCTTTTTTGATTTTGATCCTTTGAGTAACCAATTTACAAAGCATGTAACTTCTCCCCCACCAACATCTTCGTATGGGAATGCATCAGGGCTCATCAAGACACCAATATCAAGACCATACTGGAATCACTTTGATGACAAGGGAAGACTGTGGTTTAATGAACAAGTTGCAAATAGTTTAGGAGTATATGACCCATCAACTCAGTCTCTTGTAGAATATCTAGTACCTTCCAAGAATCCCAACTGGTCTGATTGTGGAAACTTTACAGGACAAGACTGTGGAGTAGCCCAAGTACTAGACTTTGCAGTAGATCACAACAAGGTTTGGTTTACAGAATGGGTTGAAAACAACATTGGAGTCTTGGATTCAAGCATTGCATTACCAATCGAAGTAAACGCGTCTGATACTTCAATTACTATACATCGTGGACAGAATGCAACTGTTTCGTTGAATATCAATCCACAGGAGCAATTGACATCGCCAGTATCAATCATTACATCAAACACAGCAGGAGTACAAAATATCTCAATCACACCACAAGAGACCCAATTTACAGTTGACAAGTCAAAGACTGTAAATGTGACAATATCGGCAGATAATTTTGCAGTTGCAGGAACTTACAAAATCTTGGTAGGTGTAAGATATCATGACATTACAGTATCAAAATACATCGACGTAACACTAGAGTAAGAAGTGGTACCTAATCTAGACAAACTGATTGGGATTTCCACCTATTGTACAAAAACAGAAGGTATCGGAGGCAGAATAAAATCATCTCCAGAACAATTCTTTGTCTCAGAAATATTACGAGAAAAATCCTTTGATAAGATTTCTTCTTCAGGAAGTTATACCGTATACAAGCTAAAAAAACAAGGGATTGATACAAACCATGCATTATCAGATATTTTCACAAAATACGGATTAAGATTAAAGGCATTGGGCCTCAAGGACGCAAATGCCACAACAGAACAATATGTTTGTGACATGACAACTGGGAGGTCTACTAATACTCTAGTTACAAACAGGTATACGCTTGAGAAGATTGGTCTACTACAAAAACCTCTAACAAAAAAGGACATGATTGGCAATCATTTTAAAATAAAGATAGAGGATGCAGACTTTACAAAGATCTCCCAGTTCAACGAACAAGACAAGATCCTCAACTTTTTTGGATATCAGAGATTTGGAAGTAGAAGGCCGGTATCACATCTGATAGGAAAGGCCATCTTGCAGAAAAATTTCGATCATGCCGTAGAGACTCTGCTGTCATATACCTCAGAGTATGATCTACCACATAACAATAAAGTACGAGAAATGCTCAAGGATAAAACAAATTATTCCAAGAACTTTAACGAAGTTCCACCACAAATGGATATTGAAAGAATTGTTTTAGATGAAATGATAAACCATGGAGATGCACTTAGAGCATTACGTGCAATACCCATACAATTGCGAAGGTTTTTTGTAGAAGCATTCCAATCATTTGTATTTAATCAAACAGTGTCAAGGGCATACGAGTTTGGTGAAAATCTACTGCAACCACAACTAGGTGATGTTTGTTTTAATAAAGACGATAATCTCGGGAGATATGAAAATGATCCCCAACAAAGACTAACAATACCGCTAGTAGGATATTCATATTCAAAAAAGAATAGATTTGACAATTTCATATCTCAAATACTTGTAGAGCAGCAAATAACTCCAAAGGAATTTTTTGTAAAAGAGATGCAAGAAGCAAGCGAGGAAGGAGGGTTTAGACAAGTCACAATTCGGTGCAATGATTTTGCGATAAATGAGCCATATGTAGATTTCACACTTTCAAGAGGGTCATATGCAACAATCCTTTTACGAGAGATAATGAAGCCATCAGACCCAGTTGCTGCAGGGTTCTAATTTTTTATTCAAAAAAGTTTTCTGCTACAAGATTATGTTTTATTGCAAATTCCTTTAGTTGTGAAAACTGTACTTTTCCCTTATGATACTTGTCCCATATGAAATCAAGTACTTCGATTCTGGATAGATGTTCTTTATCAATTGCAGGACTTTCTCCAAGAATATCAACACAAAAAGCTTGAAGATCAGCAAATTGAAAATTATCAAGCAATAGCCTCATTTGTTCAATTATGGCATCATTTTGTTTTGACCTTCCAAACAATCCCATAATGATATTTTCAAGAGCCGCCATTTAATTCCATGCTCACTATCTGAGAACTTTGATAGGAAAAATTACAAAAATGATTACAACGTAACTTAGGAATAAGTGTGACTAAATCCATGAATAAGGATTTAAGCTTGTTTTAATTTGATATAACATGGAAAAATCCTATGTTTTGATCGGTTGCGAGCTTGGTGCCGAAAACGAAATTGTTGAAAAATTGAAGAAAATAGACAAAGTAAAGGATGCAAGAGTAGTATACGGAGATTACGACATCGTAGTTGAAGCTGAGGCCGACACAGAATCCCAGATGGATAATCTGATTACAAAGAGGATTCGTCAACTATCCAAGGTTAGATCAACTATGACCTTGGGCGTCGTGAGCTGATTCCAAGACCTGCTGCTAAGATCAATAATCCGCTGACGGCAATCCATTGTCCGTTTACAATCCATTTCGGATTTGAATACATAAACGAGGAAGTAGGACCCACTATAGAATGTCCCTGCAAATAGAAAATAATTCCCATAATCAGAATAGCAGTCCCAGCTATCATCATTACAACTCCTATCCGCATATGAGAGGATACATCAATCTTAGATTAAAGGTAAAATGAGTTGATAAAATAGGCAAAATCCTTTGGATTTCCTTCTTTAATCCATTTTTTATAAAACAAGGGCACATTGGATGAGTGGGGAGGAGACCTATTAGAAATCAGAAAGAGTAGAAGTTCTCTAGACATTGGAATATTTTTAGGCGCGGCAATATTGGCGCTTGTAGTCTATCTGATATTTGGTCCAGATATTGACAAAATGACAAAACAGACTCCATTAATAATTGATTTAATGTTTGCACCGTCTTTCGGAATTGGTTTTCTATATGGCCTTAAAATGACCGATAGAGTAATGCAACCTTCCGAATCCCGAAGTCCTCTAAAACGTGCTTTTTTCAAAGGATTCTTGTTTTTATTTATGATGGGCGCAATTTTTACTTCGGTCTCTTTTGCACTTCATGGGGGTGCACAACCGTCACATAAATCAATTTTTAGTGATGGTTTGATTCCATGGGCAACAGAATTCATCCAGGCAAATGGCGGATTGACATTTTTAATCATATCAAGTATAACGATAATGGCAGCAGCGACAAAAAGAATAGTTGGAATGGAAGGAATTTTTAGTAAGATATTCACATTTGTTGGAACATACATCTTCTTTTCGATGCTTGCATTAACTTTTAGTCATACAGACCCAACACATTCACAAGTTTACCTATATGCATTCTATCAGGCAGGCATTGTGGGCGGAATATTTTATCAAATGAATAAACTTACCACGAGAGCAAACATGTGGGAAGACTATAATAATGGATTCTAGAATTTCCTCATTTTTGTAGTAAACAAAACTAATACAATTGATAATACCATTACAAGTGGAGCAATACTAGAGAATTCTGGAAGATAGGTAGTTCCCACAATACTTGTTGCAGTCAAACCAGTCTGATTAAATTTGAGCATCACTGTAGAACTGTTTGTACCTGGAATTACTATCGCGGAAAGTGGTTTTCCATCCTGAGATACGGTTAGATTTCCCCCTATCAAATTCTGCGGTATCTCTATTTCAGCAATATTTCCATCATGAGTACTATTTCCAGTAAAAATTAATTCCTTGTTGATTTTGTTAAATGTGACATTTTGCATGTCATAATTTGAAACTGTAGATACATCAAATGCATAATTTTCCGCTTTAATTTTCCAGTCCCATCTTATTCCAGGATGATTAAGATCTTTAGGCATGGTGATTTGTTGTGCAAAAGCTGGCACAGACATTAAACTCAATAACAATATACAGGATAAGAAAATTCGAATTCTCAATTTTTCAAAATAGCTAGTTTACCACGAATCTCTTTGTCTTTTATAATTCTTGGATGTGATACATCTGCAAGTATTATTTCATACCAGAGATACAAACCGTCTTGATGAAGATAGTATGAACCAAGTAAATTCATGTTAGGAAATCTCTCCAATACTCTACGTTCTGCAACTCGTTGCATGCTAAGTGCAGGTTTTATTCTAAGCACACCAAGGTGTTTTGGTCTTCTTCCTGCAACTGGTCTTTTCTTGCGCATGTTACCTTTACCAACACGCATTCTGACTACAACAATACCTTGCTTTGCTTTGTATCCTAGTCGTCTAGCCCTCTGGATCCTGCTTGGTCTATCAATACGTACTAGAGCATTTTGCTTTCTCCATTCTACAGCCTTTGCTCTAAGCTCTGGGGAATTTTCTTTCCACATTTTTATCCAGACTTGATCTTGGCTACTAGGCATACTCGGCACTACAGATTTACCCTTTATATTCTGTTAGAAAATTAGGCGTGCCATAGTTAGTAAATTAGTTCCATTTTCACGGAAGACTATTTATGAAATTGATTTTTCTTAACTTCCATGAGTCGATCAAGAAGAATTCCAATACTAGTCATAGTTGGAATACTATCTCTTGGCATACAACATAGTTTTGCAACACCCACTCTTGAGATATCTACAAGCAAATCTGTTTATGAATACGGAGATTTTCTTTCCATCAACTTTAATGTTTCAGAACTTACTGGTAAGGACGTCATCATACACATAGTTGATAGTTCAAGCAAAACTAGTGCTCCAATAGATCTGTCAATATACAATAGAAATACTACAATAACTTCACCGTATGCTTTTTACAAGACAATCTATAGCCCCGGAACTTATCATATTGAAGCAGAATATTCAGGTTCAAATGCAACTACTTCCTTTAACATAATTGACTCTGGTAAAATTGCCATTCCAGTTGAATTGAAAACAATTGTAAATCATGGAGATTATGAAGGATTGATTAGAGAATTAATAAATGACAACATAATCAATGTTGCAAATTATAACAATCAAACAAATCAAATTGCATACATTCCACAATGGTTCAAAAATAGTGCAAACTGGTGGTCAGAGGGTCTCACATCAGATAATGAATTTGGTTCAAGTATCCAATACTTGATTCAGAAAGGAATTATTATAATATAACTAGATTACACCGCGAAGAATCATTATTATTTTTTCTCCTATGACATTTGCTGCAAGTGTCTGAGCTTCTTTTGTCTGGGCACCTATGTGTGGAGTGCATACAATATTTGGAAGTGTTGTAAGTTTGTTACCAACTGCAGGTTCCTTTTCAAATACATCTAATGCAGCACCCGCGATTTTTCCCTCTTTGAGTGCATCATACAATGCGTCTTCATCAATGATTTCACCCCGTGATGTGTTTATGATATACACCGTCTTTTTCATTGTAGAAATTCTTTTGGCATTTACCAGATGATGAGTAGCATCAGTTAGTGGAACATGAAATGAAATGAAATCCGCACTTGAGATTAGTGTATCAATGTCTGCTTTGATCAATCCTACATCGCGTGAAAAGTCATCTGCAATTGGCATAACATCAAAACCAATGATATTCATGTTCAATCCTCTTGCAAGTTTTGCAAGCCTTTTCCCTATGTTTCCTAGTCCAACTATTCCAAGATATTTTCCAGATAATTCAATTCCCATGAGTTCTTTTTTGAGCCATTTACCATTTCGTATTTCTCTATCTGCTCGTGGAATTTCTCTTGCCATAGAAAGCATTAATCCTAAAACAAGCTCTGCAACTGCATTCATTGCTCCCTCTACTGCATTTATGACTCGAATGTTTTTTGCCTTGGCTGCATCAACGTCAATATTATCAAGACCTACTCCTACACGTGCAATTATTTTACATTGAGTTGCACGATCGATCATTTCTTTCGTAATTTTTGTTCTACTTCGAACTACAACAATATCAAAATTGGAAATCTTTTCTTTTATTTGATCAGGAGTAATTTCTGGCTCGTATGTAATTTTTAATCCATTTTTCTGTAGTATTTCATTCAGAATTGGTGCCACTTGGTCACAAATTAAAACAGATTGGTTCATCGACATGAAAGAAAGCCATCAAGTACAGAATATAATCATTGTGTGAAATGAAAAAACAAAAAGAGAAAAGATTGGGGTTTACCCGCTCATTGATTTCGCAATTTCTGCAGCTCTTGCATCAGTACATAGACAGTGAACTACTTCCTTTTGTGGAATTGTGTTCATACCTGCTGGTGGTACTGCGTCAGATGGGTTTGGCATGTCACCTGGACCATATCCTAATTTGAATGGGTCACCTGCGACAAATACTGTAGCCGCACCTGAAAAGATTGCTGCATAGTCATGATTGACTCCCACATATACACCTGGATTGTCAAAGACAATATCCACGGTTGCTCCTTGTGAACCACCAATTAACCAAGTCTCAGTTCCCTGAGCTTGTACGTGGTTACCTTGGACTACACGATCAAGTATCTCACCAACAATGTGGAAGAATACTGGCATGTTACCCTGGTTTTCTACAAAGATTCTGTAGTGAACACCAGTATCAACAAACAATGGATGTGATTGATACTGTTTCAAATCTGCAGAGTTCCATGGTTGTGCAACAAAGATGTTCTTTGTTGGATCACCCTTGATCAACTTGTTGATGTCTGCGTTTGGCACATAACCGAATGCAAATCCGTTAACAACAGTTTGTGTTGTGTTGTGTAAGAACATTGCAGTTTGGTCATAGCTACCGTCAGCATTCAAGTACAATTGATTGTATTCCAGTTGGAACTCCTTTGCATCAGCTTCGTATCTGTGATGTACGACTACGACTTTGCCACCTTGGACATCAGTCTTGTCTACTATCAATGGATTGTATCCATTCAATGGGTCAACGATTGTAAATCCGTACATGCCGGAAAGAACGTGTTGATCCATTGCAGCTACATTAACACCAGAGCAGTGGTACTTGAATTGACCAGGTACTTCTGCAATGTATGCGAATGTAGTGGAACTACTAGGCTTTACTGCACCAAAGTTTGATGCAGATATTTGAGATGCGTGCATATCAATTCCGTGTGGTGTAAATTCAGTTGAAGGTACAGTTAGAGTAATTTTGATGATATCACCTTGTGTTACTCTTACTGTTGGTCCTGGGACTTGACCGTTAAAGGTCATTGCGTGGTACATTCCACCGCCCATAATAGGCAAGTCAACGCTTTGAGCTGTTAACTGTACATCTACTACATGACGTCCCTGGCTTACCAAACTATCAAGCTGATCTAGTGGAATCTGTGCAAATGCTGATGGCATTTGTAATTGAAGACCCCCCATATCACGGATCTGGTTCAAATCTGATTCCTGTGAAGGAATGTTCAGTTTTGTTGCAGTCATCTGTGTCTGTGAATATGTGCTTGCGAACAATAATCCTGCTACTGCCACTACTGCGGCAATAGACATCATACTGTATCGTCTGTTCATCGTTTCGAATGTTTGAAACTAAATATATTAACTTATTGGGGATTTTCTTCGGGAATTCTCAGGTTTTTAGAACTTTTCTCACACATAGAATTTGAAAAATGCGAATGCATATTAGGAAAATAAATTTTAGTTTTGGCGTGAAGTTTAGAATAGATTCTGATTCCTTGGGTAAAGTAGAAATTCCAATTGATGCATACTATGGGGCTTTTACAGCTAGAGCCATTAAACAGTACCATGTAACTGGTCAAAGATCTCACCCATATCTTATCATGGCATTTGTCATGATCAAAAGATCAGCCGCCATTGCAAACATGAAAGTAAAGACATTAGATAAAAAAAGAGGTAATGCAATAATCAAGGCATGTGATCAAGTCCTGACAGGAAAACATCTTGATCAATTTGTTGTTGAGGCAATCAATTCTGGTGCAGGAACTGCGTTTAACATGAATACAAATGAAGTAATTGCAAACATTGCACTAGAAATCATTGGAAAGAAAAAAGGAAACTATGAAGTCATTCATCCAAATGATCATGTTAACATGTCTCAGTCTAGTAATGATACTTTTCCAACAGCTATGCATGTTGCAATTTTGTTTGATGTAAATCAAGTCATTCCAGCTCTTGATGAACTTGTAAAGACATTGATAAAAAAAGCAAAAGAATTTTCAAGTTATCAAAAAATTGGAAGAACCCATTTGATGGATGCACTTCCCGTAACTCTTGGAAGTGAGTTTGCTGCATATGCTACTGCAATTGCAAAAGCACGAGATTCAATTTTTGAGGCAAAGAAAGAATTAGAATACATTGCATTAGGAGGAACAGCTGTTGGTTCAGGAGCAAATACTCCAAAGGGATACAGAGTGCTTGTAATATCAGAGCTTGGAAAAATATCAAAGATTCCACTCAAACCAGAATCAGATATGCAATTTGGACTTGAAAGTAGATTTGCAGTTGCCAAGATTTCATCCACTCTTAGAAATTTAGCACTAGAACTTGGACGAATTTCAAATGATATAAGATTAATGGCATCAGGACCAGTTGCCGGTCTAGCTGAAATTGGAATTCCTGCAGTTCATGCTGGGTCTTCAATCATGCCAGGCAAAGTCAATCCATCATTGGCCGAATGTATGAACATGGTGTGTTTTGATATAATTGGAAAAGATTCTACAGTAGCACTTGCAGCACAAGCAGGCCAGTTTGAACTCAATGTAATGCTCCCAGTAATGTTAAAGTCAGTTCTAGATTCTATGGATATGCTAAGAAATTTTGTCCCAATATTTTCAAAGAATCTCATAGATGGGTTAACTGCGAACAAGCAAAAACTAAGTCAATACATAGAAAATAGTCCAGTCATAGTGACGCTTCTTACTCCAAAGATTGGATATCAAGTATCTGCTGACCTCTTCAAAGAATCATTAAAGACAGGAAAAACAATCAGACAACTTGTTATCTCAAAGGGATTGTTGACTGAGAAAGAAGTAAAGGCAATACTTGGATAAACAATGGCAAAGATTTGGGTAGAGGCGTATGGATGCTCTGCAAGTTTTGCAGATTCTGAAATGATATCAGGTCTTATTGTAAACGGAGGACATACCCTTGCAGAAAATGAAAAAAATTCCGATCTGAGTGTTATAGTTACTTGCTCTGTCAAAGATGTAACTGCACATAAAATGGTTCATAGAATAAAGAATTTAAAATCAAGACCACTTGTTGTTGCAGGCTGTCTTCCTAAAGCAGAACAAGTCACTGTAGAAAAATTTAGCCCAAAAGCAAGTTTACTTGGACCAAACTCTTTGGGAAAAACTTTGGAGGTTATCAACTCCACATTAAATGGAACAAGAAGAATCGAGCTCACCGACACAGACGTAAGTAAGGTTGGACTTCCAAAGGTTAGACTGAATCCAGCAGTAGGAATTATTGAGATAGCAAGCGGTTGTATGAGCGAGTGTACATTTTGCCAAACAAAGTTAGCCAAAGGAGATTTGCAAAGTTACAGACTGGGAGACATTGTAAGACAAGTAAGACATGAGATAGAAGATGGTTGTTCAGAAGTTTGGCTTACTTCAACAGACAATGGATGTTATGGTTTTGACATAGGAACAAGCCTACCGGAACTAGTACAGAAAGTATCTGAAATAGAGCACAATTTCATGGTCAGAGTCGGAATGATGAACCCAATGTA
>JARLFW010000031.1 GCA_031296345.1 Nitrosotalea sp.
AAAAAGAAAATTATTATTCAAAATATTTTACGAACTCTCCAGCCATGGTAACAAATCATGGAGTTATCAAACTCAAGGGTTCTAATATTGACGAAGTGCAAATAATTCAAAGGGGTTGAAAATGACACAAGAACTTAATCCAGTACCGTGGGGCGCTCAGGACAGATTTCAAGCACACTTTATTGTAAAAACTCATCAGCATGATGTATCCGAAGAAGATTTTCTTGCAAGACCAAAACTTGAAACCAAGGGATATTTTGCTTCAAAGAGAGTAACTGAGGTTAAGTGGATTGGCGGTACTCTGGCAGATGTTTTGAACTCTGATGCTGAACTTAAGAACATGATAACAAGATTGTCATACGAAGATGCACATATCACTGTGGAGCCAACTAAAGGCGATATCAGAATTTATGGCAAATGGAAAGATAGCTATAATTTTGTAATGACAAAAGAATTATTTGCAGTGTATGACCGTATTGCTTCTAACATTAAAAGAGAATTAGGCTCTCCACCAGTCCAAAGCTAAGCAATCAACTTTATCTCCTTTTGGAATTGCCAGAATGAATTGTTTTCTTACTGTTGTTGCTAATCTTCCGGCTAGGACAACACTTGTTGCAGATATGGTATCTGTGGAATTGTACACTTGAAGAAGATATGGTGCATGGTCAATTCCGGGTCCTTTTTGATATACTGCAAAATCGCAACCAAACTTGATTCCAGGATTTACAATATATCCTTTGTCTCTGAAATCTTTGTACACCGTGTATTTTTTATCAAAATTGTGATATTCTTTTCTGCATATCTCCAGAAGCTCCTTTTGTGTAACAAGTTTTTTGGTATGAAATACTTTGAGTTTTGATTTTTCTTGTAAATAGAGTCCTTCTATAAGATCTAAAATCAAAGGTACGTTTATCTCCTCAGGCTTTGGTTTTGTCATGCCAATTGGTTTTCCATAATACCCTGCAATGAAGAGGGCGCGAGAGTCTTCAATATTCCAAACTATTATCCTGTTTTCTATTAGGTCTCCTTTCAAATCATTTTTAATAAAAAAGATAATCGATTTTAGTGTTTACAATTAATTGACAAAAAAATGAAGAGAGTATTTTAAAATTTTATAGGCTAAGAGCCAACAAAATGAATGAATCTGATACTTGAAGGACCTTGTCTGACATTTCTTCAATTCCTTCTACTACATCCTTTAGAAGCAATAGCTCTTTTGTTGTGGCAGTTTCGTCAAGTACTCTGATGCTTAGTGCTCTATACTTGTCATCTACCAATCTCTCTATCTTCTGTGCCTCGTGGGCAAGATCAATTGCCACAGTACTGTTGTTGCTTGCAAGCGCCCTGATTATTTCATTGATTTTATGAATCTGGTCTACAGCTAATTCTATTAGTTCTTTAAGATCCTTGTCAAGCTTTTCTTTTTTGAGTGTGGCTCCCTTGATATTTGAGAGTTTAAAGGCAATGCCTGTGATGTATCCTGCGATTTCATCCATTGTATATGCCGAGTTCAAAAGATTCTCTCTGTTCATCATGAGACCTCCAACATCTGAAATTTCTCTAGTAATCTTTCTACGAAGAGCTTCTACTTCATCTTCGGTATTCTTTATTCGCTCAAGTAGTTGTTTTATTTCAGCTTTGTCTGCCTTGATAATCAAACCAGGCAGAATTGATAGATCTCTCACAGCGTTGAGAATTCTATTTATTTCGTCTTGTAAAACGGCAAGGGCCTTTCTCTTTGCCTGAACTTCAAGTTCTCCGCTATACATCTAGAGATTTTAAACTAGGCCTGCGGCTAATAATCCTTGCGTAAATCACGTGTAACTCTGAATTATTTTCTCAAGATTGTCTTTCGTCTTGGATAACACGTTTTTGACTATTGTATAAAGTCAAGATCTCATCTATAGTAGTAGCATTTTCAGATGTTTTCTCAAATCTTATTTTTCCAGTGAATTTTGGAAATCGAAGAGCCAATCCGCTACCTTTTCTAATTTTATCCATGGCAACTTTATGAATTGGGCTAAGCGTTATCTCTGATGCAACAATCTCTATTACAACTTCTGGTTCAAACCATACATCTGCTTCAAGACCACTTTCAATTCTTGGGTCTTTTTTCACAGTTATTTTATCTGCAAGAATTTGGTAAAATTGATCCAAACTCTCGTCTGTAAATCCAGTTCCAACTTTACAAATGCTAGGAAATGCATCAATTTGATCGTTATATGCTGATAGTAATAATGCTCCATATCTCCCAGTTCTTCTACCTCTTCCATAAAATGCCCCCACTACAACCAAGTCCAAACTGTCTCCCAATTCATTTCTATATTCACGCTTGAGTTTTAGCCAGTTACTTGCTCTTGCTCCTGCACGGTATGGTGAGTCAAGTTGCTTGAGCATAATCCCCTCACATCCGGCGTTTATTGCATTCTCTAAACTATCTTCTACTTCGTTCTCTGTTTTGACTAGTGTCATTGGCATGACTTTGGCAAAAGGATCTTCAACTATTATTCTCTCAAGAGTTTTTCTTCTTTCCTTGTATGATATCTCTAAGCAGCTTTTTCCATCTTCTAACAATACATCAAAGAAATTTACCGTTATGGGATATTCTTGAACTGCTTTGGCAATCTTGTATTTGCGTCTTCGATGCATTAATTCTTGAAACGGAAGAAATTCTCCAGTCTCGTCATTTATTGCAACAATCTCTGCTTCTAGTATGACTTCATTTGATTTCAAAGATTTTCCAATGTTTTCTACAATGTCTGGATAATAGTTGGTTATGTTTTCCAGACTTCTTGAATACAGAATAATTTTTTCTCCCTGTCGATGAACCTGCACTCTTTCACCGTCTAGCTTGTATTCTGATGCAAATTCTAAACCCATCTTTTCCTGGGCCTCTTGCGGACTTTTGACTCTCTCTGCAAGCATTGGTCTAATTGGGCTGAAAATTTTTACCTGAAAATCTTTTAAAGAATTTATTCCGTCTTTTGAAACGGCTTGAGATACTTTTCCTAAATCACTGCATACGTTATATGCATGTTCTAAAACAGGTCTGTTTTCTTTAGAGCCTGTATATGCAACAGAAAGGGCATCAAGTATTGTATAGTCTGCAATTCCTAATCGAAGATTTGATGTAATTATTTTTGCGATAAATCCTCCTTCTGTTGGAGTTGCATCATTTAGTAGACTGGAAATGTATTTCATCTTCATGTCTTGGGACCTTGCACCTTTGAGTTCTGCAATTTTGTATAGTGTATCGTATACTCTTTCAACTGTGATATCTTGGTTTAGAAATGTCGTCTGCGTTTTTTGTTCTAATATCTTTGACGCTACCTGACCAAAATCTCCAGTCTCCTTGTACTCGTGCTCTATTTTTTTGACTGATATCCCAGATGATTTTGATAATGCTCTTATTGCAATCTTTTCAGCAATGCCTATCTCTACGCCCTCATGGTCAGGTCTGAGTTTTCCTTGAAGGAGATAGACAACTTTTGGTATAATGTCAGGAGGTGTAATTTTAAAAAGATCCACAAGATGCTGTGTTAGTTCAAGTCTCTTTGTAGTACTCTCCATGTAACTTAGGGTATCTGCAACAAGTGAGAATTTCATCTGACGATGTTTGTGGTATGTAGGATAAAAGGTTGAGTTATTTCTTGTGTAAATGTGCTTGAATTTTTAATTTAATTTCTGTTGTCCTCTTTGAAATTATTGTAT
The DNA here is from genome assembly GCA_031296345.1 of Nitrosotalea sp. Lineage (GTDB taxonomy): Archaea > Thermoproteota > Nitrososphaeria > Nitrososphaerales > Nitrosopumilaceae > Nitrosotalea. The sequence continues at coordinate 3,712 of JARLFW010000031.1, forward strand.
GAAAATCAGTATGCTCTTCCGAGTCCAAAAATCGTTTATTTCTTCTAAGGAATCCGTCAAAGAATACTCCGCCAACATATCCCACGTACAGTCCAACGGCAAAATCTTCCATGTTTGTTGTTGGCCATGATCCTGCCTCTGATAATACCATTGTTGGATAATCAAGAGCATATGTTATCACATCGTTTAGGTTTTTTTCTTCGATTACATCTAATCCCATGACAAAAAGCTGCGTGATCTAGTATTTAGAATTTCTTAAAATTTTGTTCGTTTATAAATAGGAGAGAAAAAGAATTGGGTATGGGTGGCGGTAAGAAACAATCTCCTGCACAAGCAGAAAAAACTCAGACAGCTGAGGCTGACAAGAAGGGCGGTCAAAAGAAGGGAGATAAGAAAGAGCAGAAGCAAAGAACAAACATCTCTGTTATAGTAGATGAGAACCAGGCCATGAATTTCATTAAAGGTGCAAAGGTATTCACAGTTCAAGAATTATCTAGACAGGCTAATGTCAAAATATCTGCAGCAAATGCATTTTTACAAAATCAGTTGAAAAAGGGGTCAGTGAAAAGAATAGGTGGCTATAGCGGACACCACATCTACGTTCCAGCCTGAGTTATTGTAAATATATCTCCGGGTTTTACATCTTTCAAAGATTCAATGTTTGATGTTACTTTACCAATTAATGTCATAGATTTTGTAGATGATATATCGTCCATGAAAAAACAAATCGAACTATTAGAGGCCAAAAATCCGACATCTCCTTTTTTGAATTGAGTTCGTAATTTTTCTCCTCCTGCTCTAATGGTTGTATCAACAAACGCTATGCTTATACCGATCATGTGGGCGTTGCCCTCGATTGGAATTGATCTCATTATAGTCCCGACTGTCTTTGGTGCTAGGTGACGCTTTAATTCTAAATTGAGACTAGTCTTACCCTTTAGAGTTAGGACCAGTTCTTGCTTGGAAACAGAGCCTGCGCTCATTTTTGACGAGAAGGATTATGAATATATAACGTTTCTTTATCCAACAACACAATGTCGGATGAACCTGAGGAAGTTAGTGTAGATACTGAAGAGGTTCAACCAGTAGAGGAAGAAGAACCAATCATAGGACCAGTTGTAGTTGAAACTACTGAAGTTCCAGTAGAGGAAGAGGAAGAGGTCAAACCAGGAAAGAAAGGAAAGAAAGAGCTTAGTGCAGAAGAAATTGCAGAACAAGAGAGATTAAGAAAGATAATTGACGCACGTGAAATTATAGACGTAGATCCAATTCATGAAGTAATAGAATATGAGATGACTGGAAAAGGCAAGGTAATGATAGGTCCTCCAACATTGACAAGATTTGAAAAAGCCAGAATACTTGGGGCAAGAGCATTACAATTATCATTGGGAGCACCACCTTTCATACCGATACCAAAAGATGTTGCTACATCACTTGATCTTGCTTATGCTGAACTTGAAAAACGTGTTATTCCTATTACAATAAGAAGAGTTTTGCCAAACGGTGACTTTCAAAACATTCCAATCGATCTTTTCGATTAATGGATGAATGGTCGATAAGACTTTAATAGAATGTGTAAATGGTGGTGGTAGGGTTTGTTGATAAGCGAAGATAAAGCACAGTTGAATGGAAATTTCTCAAACTCTGACAGTAAGATAGTTACTATACATCACCAAGACATTGTTCCATGTGCACTTGATCTTTTGAGTGATCTAGTAAAATACAAAACAGTTACACTTGTAGCAAGTGGTGAGTCAATACCTACCGCAGTAGGTGTTGCAAATATTGTAACTGAAAACATGATGAAGGGAAATTCCAAAATTCTTGACATTATTGTAGACAGCGAAGATACTCATGAAAAATCTGGACCTTCAATGGTTTCAATTATTAAAATTACTCTAGCAAAAACAAACTAGAACGAAGTACCAGGGCCCTTTAGAAGCATACTTTCACATTCTTTGCAAACTGCCTCATCTATGTTTGATTCAAGCTTGTGATGAATGTCACAGATTAGCAGACTTGATTTTATGTAGTTACAAAGGCCTATGAACTTTGAGAGGCTT
>JARLFW010000032.1 GCA_031296345.1 Nitrosotalea sp.
ATTTACTGATCTAATATCATAATGTGTTGTTAATGAAATAATTATTACTGCAATAATTATTCCTCCTGCAATTGCAAACTTTAATCCTGGTTTCATCATTACATCACTATCTATGATGATCCAATCCCCACTTTCTTCTGATTCTATCTTCCATCTTGTGTAAAAGGAATCTGTCAACCAGCAAACCAATAACAAAAATTGTGACCATACTTGCAATTACCTGACTCATATCCAAAAATTCTCTTCCGACAGATAGAATATGCCCAAGCCCTACAATTGACATCAATATCTCTGCACCAATTATGGCATGCCATGCAAATGACCATGCTTGTCTTAGACCAATTATCAAAGACGGGGTGGCAGCAGGAATTGTGACGTATCTAAATAATGAAAAACCCTTTGCCCCAATATTTTTTGCAGCGTCAAGATAGATTGAAGGTATGTTTCTGATACTACTATATGTTGAAATCATTATCGAGAAAATTGAACTCATTATTACAACAAACATTATTCCAAATTCATTGAAACCTATGAGTAGAATCGAGAATGGGACCCAAGCAATACTAGGAAAAGAAAGTAGACCTGCTGAAAACGAGTTCAAAGTTTTCCCAAAGCCCTTGAATTTTACCATTGCAAATCCAATTAATGTTCCAAGAGTAATAGAAATTGCAAAAGCCCCAAGTAATCGTCCAATTGTTATGCCTATGCTTTGAGACAGAGAACCATTTGCAATTATCTTGGCAAATGTTCCAGCCACCATAAATGGAGAAGGAAGAGAAATCGTTGGCCATATTCCAAGCATAAATACAATTTGCCAAATGCCAGTGAATACAGCTATTAGCAGTGCAGCATTTGCGGCATCATCAAAATTTCTATGAGATTTTTTTAATTGAATATCTTTGGTCATTGTATCTCATCCTTTGATTGTGCAATGACTTCACTTTTTAGTTCGTCAAGAATTTGATGATAATATTTTTGAAGATTTTCATCTTCTGCCAGTCGTGGTCTGCGATAATCAATTATTACTTCCTTTTTAATTTTAGATGGTCTATTTTTGAAGATCTCAACTTTATTTCCAAGTATTACAGATTCTGAAATATTATGTGTCACAAATATGATAGTCTTCTTTGTTCTTTCCCAAATTAATTGCAATTCAACTAATAACAAATCTCTTGTTTGAGAATCAAGTGCGGCAAAAGGTTCATCCATTAAAAGAATCTCAGGATCCATTGCAAGAGCTCTTGCTATTGCAACTCTTTGTTTCATTCCAGTTGAAAGCTGATATGTATACGAATCAGCAAATTTTGTAAGCTGCATCATATCCAAATATCTCTGGGATATCTCTCGGCGTTCACCTTGTGGAATACCTGCTATCTTCAATCCAAATTCTATATTGTCAATTACTTTGAGCCATGGAAATAGCGCACCTTCCTGGAACACCATAGTTCTGTCAGGACCAGGAGTAGAGATTGGTTTTCCATTTAGAAGTATTTCTCCAGAATCTGGTGTTTCAAGTCCTGCCACAATATTTAGAAAAGTAGATTTTCCACATCCAGATGGTCCAACTATACATACAAAGTCACCTTCCTCCACATTCAGATCAATACCATCTAAAGCAGTAACAGAATTCCCATTATGATCAAAGTGTTTTACAATATTTTTGGCTTGGAGTTTGGTCATTTCTTAAAATCTACCTTGATAATTACGAACAGTTGCAACTATGACTCCCGTATAGGGTACGAATTTCATATAACAGCGTTATAATTTATTGGTTAAATAGTGATCGAATTTTAGCTTGGACTAATTTGCTTTATGAGATAAATTAAAAATTAATTTTTCACATTTTGCAGAAAATAAAATCGATCTACTGTCTGATCATAAAAGATAAATGCTAAAATCTGAACACACAAAACCTCAATGAAAGGAAAGGCAATTCTAGCTTTCTCTGGTGGACTTGATACTTCGGTTGTCATAAAATATCTCCAAGAAAAACATAATCTTGATGTTGTAACAGTTACTGTTGATGTTGGACAGGAAGATAATCTCAAAAAGATTTCAGCCAAAGCAAAAAGTCTTGGGGTACTAAATCACTACAACATCGATGCACGTCAAGAATTTATAGATAATTTCATTTTTCCATCAATTAAAGCAAATGCACTTTACCAAAAGAAATACTGTCTTGCAACTGCTCTTGCACGACCATTAATTGCACAAAAAGTAGTAGAAGTTGCAAAGAAAGAAAATGCAACAGCATTAGCTCATGGTTGTACAGGTAAAGGAAATGACCAAGTAAGATTTGATGTCACATATCGTTCCGGTTCCAATCTGCCTATAATTGCACCAATACGCGATCTGAATCTAACACGTGATGTAGAGCTAAAGTATGCACAAAAACACAAGATTCCAATTGATACAGCTGCCAAAAGATTTAGCATCGATCAAAATTTGTGGGGAAGGGCTATCGAAGGTGGAGAGATGGAAGATGCATTTTCTGAACCGCCAGATGATGCATTCATCTGGGTCAAGACAAAAAATTTACCAGACAAACCACAATACTTGGAAATAAAATTTGAAAATGGAATACCTGTTGCAGCAGACGGAAAACGCATGAAATCTATTGAATTAATCAGATACATCAACAAAAAAGCAGGTGCAAATGGAGTAGGAATTGTAGATCATATAGAAGATAGAGTAGTAGGAATAAAATCAAGAGAAGTCTATGAGACACCAGGTGCCTTGTGCATAATTGAGGCACACACTGATCTTGAAAAGATGGTTCTAACTAAACACGAATTAAAATTCAAATCAATGGTTGATGCAGAATGGGCTTGGTTGGCATATTCTGGATTATGGCAAGATCCATTGAAAACGGATTTAGATATGTTTATCAATGCTACTCAGAAGAGGGTTAGCGGAACTGTCAAGCTCAAAATGTTCAAAGGAAGTCTCAGAGTTGTTGGAAGAAAATCCGAATATTCATTGTATAGCCATGATTTGGCAACATATGGAGCCGGTTCTACTTTTGACCAAACTCTCGGAAAAGGATTCGTTGAGCTATGGGGACTACAATCAACAGAAGCTAATAAATTACTAAAAAAGAGGTGAAATGATCAAATATGAATTGTCCAGAATGTGATGCAATAATAAAAATTCCAGACGACGCAAGTGTTGGAGAGATAGTCTCTTGTCCTGATTGTGGAGGAGATTTTGAGATTGCTTCCAAAAATGGCGCCGCATGTGAATTAAAGCATGCTGAGAAAGTAGGCGAAGATTGGGGAGAGTAAATGCCCAAAGTTCGAATCGTGTTCGATAGAGTAAGACTAGAGGAGAAGATGCTCGAGCAAAAAGCAATCGAGCTTGGACACGATACGAAGATGATTGATGCAAAAACTACCCAGTTTACCACCGAAAGTAAAAAAAGCGATTATGATTTCGGAGATGTTGTTTTAGAAAGATGTGTCAGTTACTTTCGTGGTCTTCATTTTACAGCAGCTCTTGAATTTTTAGATATCCCAGTACTAAACAGAACCGAGGTTGCAAATAATTGTGGAAACAAGATGTTAACCTCGCTTCTCTTAAAGAAACACAATGTACCAACTCCCAAAACATACTTTTCATTCTCATCAGATGCAGCCGTAGAAACATTAGAGAAGGAAGGATATCCACTGGTGATAAAACCAATAATAGGTAGCTGGGGAAGAGGCGTGGTACCCCTACGAGACAGAGAGACTGCAGACGCGATAATCGAAGTCAGAGAACTAAACGACGGGCCATTAGACAGAATTTACTATTTGCAAGAGATGATAAATCGTCCACCAAGAGATATCCGTGCCATATCAGTAGGAGACCAGTTGATTGCTGCAATGTACAGAACCTCGACTGGTGGCTTTAAAACAAACATTGCTCTAGGCGCAGAACCAATTGCATGTGATATAACAAAGGAACTGGAGGACATTTGTATGAAGGCATCCAAGGCCGTAGGAGGAGGAATTTTAGGTATTGATGTAATGGAAGATGAAAAACGAGGATTTGTCGTTCATGAAGTAAATAATACGGTAGAATTCAAGGGAATGGCAAAAGTTGCTAAAAAAAACATTCCAAAAGAAATGATCGACTATGCAATAAGATATGCCAAACGATAATCGCAACAGTTGAAAAAAATTTTAGAGTTTAAATTATACTATGTTATGGTAGGAAAGTATCTATGAAAGTAGGTGTAGTTGGAGCATCTGGATATGTCGGAGGAGAAATTCTCAGATTACTTGTTAGTCATCCACATGCAGAAATTGCAATGGTTACTTCAAGACAATACGCTGGAGAATACATATCAAGAATTCAACCAGCTTTGAAGGGATTTACCGATTTAACATTTTCAGAACTTGATTATGATAAACTAACAGACAAGTGCGATCTAGTATTTACTGCAGTACCACATGGAACCGCAGTTGACATAGTAAAAACACTATACGATAGAGGAATGAAAGTAATTGATTTGAGTGCAGATTA
>JARLFW010000033.1 GCA_031296345.1 Nitrosotalea sp.
ATGTGGATTAGTTCGTGAACTATTGTATTTTCAAGCACCTTTTCATCAGGAATTTTTCTTACGTTGATAAAAACAACATTATCCATAATATAAGATACTCCGAGATACTTGTAAGCTGACGTCCTTCTGCCCTCAGTTATACTCTTTGGCATTTCCAGCACCTCCTTAGTTGTAAGCAGAATCTTTGGCTCTACAATACTAAATCTTGCACAGTAGATTCCTACTTTTTCTAGTATCTTAAAACGAAGATCAGAGTCTAGCTTCACAGAACAAGATACCGTGAAAACCCAAGTTAATGCATATTGTCAAAATGTATGCCAGTAATTGTGTAATTTTTTATTTTTACCATTAAAGTGGTAAGTAGGGTCAGAAATCCATTAGTTTAATCACAAATCATACAGCCACCGTCTCCTCATTCCCCACTAACTCATAGAACTCATTATGGACCTAGCTCTATTTCTTACCTCCTCTGTTACATGCACTATGACCAGCCCTTCATTTGGCTGACCATACAAAATTACAGAGTTGCCTGGCGCATGTACTGCAACTGGAAGTACAAGCAAGTCCTCCTCTCCAGATACAATAATTCTTACCGGAGGTGCCATACCAAATGCTTTTTGAATTAAAGATACACTTTCTTGTGTTATTTCTGCAGCAGGGTTTGTACAGGTAAGAATCGTCTCTGCTTTTCCCTCTGGTAAATCCCTCTTACTCCTTTTTTCTACAGAATCCACAATCTGCAATGAGGGATTAAAGCCAAACTTTATCATTTTTTCTGTAGTGGCATCACCTACAGTAATTATAAAAGATCCTAATGGAATGTTTTTTGAAATGTTTATTCTAGTGGCATCAGAGTCTAGCAGTAAAATGCCAAGTGGTTTTTTTAATTGGTTACGTAAATGTTCAGGCAGACGCACAACTTTCTTTTGTTTTCAACTATTTTTATGTAGCTACTTCTGCCTTTAGTTCTTCACTTAGCTGAGATGCAAGTACACTGCACTTGGCAGCCACATTCTTTGCCACAATCATAAAAGATTGAGACATGCTAGAATTGGGATCAGTTACAAGTACAGGTTTTCCACTATCAGAGCCTTCCATTATACCAGGATTTAGTGGAATCTCTCCCAAGAAAGATAGGTTGTGTGTTTCACTCATTCTTTTTGCCCCCTCTTTTCCAAAGATGTAATGCTTTTCAGTACATTTGGGACAGATGAAATAACTCATGTTTTCTATCACACCCATGATTGGTATGTTTAATTTTTGGAACATACCAAATGCCTTTACTGCAATATTACTTGCAACTTCTTGTGGAGTTGTAACAACAACTATTCCAGTAATAGGAATAGTTTGTGCAAGTGTCAGTGGAATATCCCCAGTTCCTGGTGGTAGGTCCACTATAAGATAATCAAGATCAGTCCAGTTTGTATCAACTAGAAATTGTTTTAAGATTCCAGAAATAATAGGACCACGATATATTGCAGCCTGATGTGCCTGCTCTGCAAAAAAGCCAAATGATACAACTTTGATTCCATGTGATTCTGCTGGTTGTAATTTATTATTGTCAACTTCCATAGAAGCCTTGCCCATTCCAAGCATTAGTGGAACACTAGGTCCATAGATATCAGCATCAAGCAATCCAACCTTTGCACCAGTCTGTGCCAATGCAAGTGCCAAGTTAACAGATACTGTAGTTTTTCCCACTCCACCTTTACCACTTGCAACACCGATGATATTTTTTACAGTGGGCAACATTTGATCCACACTAAGGGATCGTCCCTCCATGACTTTGGCAGTAACTTTGAGATCAAGTTTTGAGACTTCTTTTATTGTAGCAATTGCATTTCGCACGTCTTGTTCTATTTCATCATTGAATGGACAAGCAGGAGTAGTAAGTTCAAGTGTAAATTTCAGATCATTTCCGTTTATCTCAATGTCTTTTATCATACCCATTGAGACTATGCTCTTTTTGAGATCGGGGTCAATTACAGTACTAAGAGTAGTAAGGACTTGATCAACAGAGACCATAAAGTAAAAAATCATGAATACGATATTTAAACATAGGCAAAAATCATATCCAAAGATTCATAAATTCACATTTTATGTAATTTTTTGATTGTTTTCTATATCAACACTTACTGATGTAGTTAGGATACCGCCTAAACTATTTGGAGAATCACTAAAGAAAGCAGCTATTACAATTTTAAGAGAAAAATACGAGAGTATGATAAATCCAGAACTTGGCTATGTTATCATGATACTTGAAACCAAGGTAGAAAAAATGGGCAAGGTAATTGCCGGAGACGGAGGAACATACCATAGAGTAGAATTTACAGCATTAACATTTTCGCCAAAACTCCAAGAAATCGTCCGCGGAGAAATTGTCGAGATTACAGACTTTGGAGCATTTGTGAGAATTGGTGCAACAGATGCATTGTTACACTTGTCACAAATTATGGATGACTATCTCAAAAGCGATGTCAAGTCTGGCATGATCCTTGCAAACCAAAGTGGAAGAACAATGAAGATTGGAACTACACTCCGTGCAAGAATTACCGCAGTGTCAATTGGCAAGACAGCAGCTATGAAAGTCGGAATTACATGTAGACAACCATTCTTGGGTGCAGATGAATGGATTGAAGAAGAAATAAAGAAAGCAAAAGCACCAGCAGCTGTTGCAAAGACACCACCTTCTGCAAAGACACCAGCAGCTCCAGCTACAGACAAGGCCAAAAAGACAGCGGAGAAAAAGTGATAAGAAATGGTTAGAGAATTGGCATGTCGCAAGTGTAAATTTGTAACAGTAGGTAAAGTTTGTCCAATATGCAAATCATCTGATTTGAGTCCTGACTGGAGTAGTTCAGTCCTTGTTGTAGACCCAACAAATTCTGTTGTTGCCAAATCTTTAGGAATTAAAGAAAAAGGCAAGTATGCACTCAAGGTAACCTAGGTTGCAAAAAAGTACAAAAAAATATCTAGAAAGTTTTCTTGCCGAGGATATTAAAAGTGGAGATATTACCAGTAAATTACTTCCAAGAAAGAAAATTATTGCAAGCATAATATCTCGTGAGAATGGAATAGTAGCAGGCGTCCAATATGCAAAAGAGATCTTCCAATCAAGAAATTGTAAAGTTACAATACATAGAAAAGATGGCCAGACGGTTGTACCAAACCAAAAGATAATCACAATATCTGGCGATGTATATCCAGTACTCTCGTGTGAGAGAACTGCACTAAATCTAATGTCAAGGATGAGTGGAATTGCCACCCAAGTTAACGCATATGCAAAAAAGATTCGTGCCGCAAACCCCAAAGTTGGACTCTACTCAACAAGAAAGACTGCTCCAGGTCTTAGAATATTTGATAAAGATGCAGTAGTAATTGGAGGAGGTCACAGGCATAGAATGTCCCTTGATCAAATGGTCATGATAAAGGACAATCACATTGCAGCATCAGACTCGCTTTTAGATTTGATAAGGCGTGCAAAACAAAAACACAAGAAAATCGAGGTCGAAGTAGAAAGCTTGTATCATGCAGTGATGGCAGCAAGAGAAGGAGTGGACATAATCATGCTTGATAACATGACACCTGTACAGATTAAAAATATAATAAAAAAATTAAAGCAACTCAACTTACGAAATAAGGTAAAGATTGAAGCATCTGGTGGAATAAACCATTCAAACGTAATACAATATGCAAGATCAGGGGTAGACATGATATCTATTGGAAGACTGACAAGTTCAGTCGCAGGCCTTGATCTGAGTCTTGAAGTTAGTTGATTGCAAGCATGCGTTCAATTGCAACCTGTGCTTTGGTTGCAATATTCTTTGGAACCTTTACATGATACTTTTCTTCTTTTAATGATGCATGTACCTTATCGAGTGTTATCATCTTCATGTACTTGCATACAGCATTTTCAGACATTGGAATGAATTCCTTATCAGGATTGAGTTTTTTCATTCGGTACAATATACCAGTCTCGGTAGCTACAACAAATTGTTTTGATGTCGAGTTTTTTGCGTGGTTCATCATTCCTTCGGTAGATAATACCTGGACTTGTCTTGAACCATAGTCCCCTGATGCAATATCGTACATTACTGCAGATGTACAGCTACATTCTGGATGAACTAAAAATTCTGCATTTGCATATTCGTTG
>JARLFW010000034.1 GCA_031296345.1 Nitrosotalea sp.
ACGTATCCACCTTCAGACATATTTGCCCCCGACACATAATCGAGAAAATCTATCCCGTTTATATGTAATATGATCAGTTAAAAAAAATATAGCAAGATCGGGATTTTTCAAATAGTGGATTATCGATAGTTATTTAATACGAAAAAACTGCGTGAGAAACAGTCCCACGCTAGCTCAGCCTGGTAGAGCTTCCGGCTGTAGTGGTTGGCCATCGGCTAACTGTCATTCAGCCTATCAGGCTTACAGAAACCGGGTTGTCGCAGGTTCAAATCCTGCGCGTGGGACCATCATAAACTTCAAAAAGTCATTACTCAATTAGAAAACCATGTCAGATGATCAAAACTGGTCTACATTAGACGAGGTTGATCAAAAGATAATCAATATTCTCAACAAGAATGCACGAACACCCTCAAAAGAAATAGCAAGCGAATTAAGAAACTTTGGAGTAGATGTATCAGATAGAACAATTCGAAAAAGAATTGAGAGATTAGAGAAGAACGGAATCATAAAAGGTTACAAGGCAGTATTGAGTGGCATATCTTCAAATGATCAGTTTGAAGCATTATTTCTCAAACTCAAAATAACAAGATCCATGGATACCATTACAGAATCAATAAAAAATTACATCAAAACTTTGCCAAATTATCTCTTTGTTGCAACAGTAGACGGAGATTGGAATATGATTACAGTGTTAAGAGTAGAAGGAACTGAAAAAAACCCAGCAGCGCGAGTAGTGGAAAAATTCTCAGATCAGATAATAGATTACAAGATAAATGGAATTCAAATCAAAGATGTGAATCTACTCAACATGTCGATGTTATTGCTTAATTGATTTCAGACAATTTAGCTGTATCAAGAGCATTTTTCAACTCGTTTATCGAGAAGGGTTTTTGAACAAACGCTGTTGAACCAAAACCAATAGAATCCCTAACACGCGGTGTTGATTTTTCGTCTGCAGTTATCAATATTATAGAAATATCGGGTTTTGACTTTAGAAGAGTTTTTGCAATCACATCTCCTTTTAGGTCTGGCAATTCCATATCAAGCAGTATAATTGGATTTTGTTTTAACTTTACAAGTTTAGAAACTAGATTAATTGCAGATTTACCATTTTCGGCCGTATGTATGTCATCATAGCCCAATTGCTGGAGGAAACTTTTGAGTCTTAATAAAATTGCAGGACTGTCATCAACTACAACAATTGGCCTTTTTTCCTCAATTACATTTAGAGTATATTTTTGAGCAGATTCAAATGCTTTCATTGCATCATCGTAATGTCCAGTTCTAAGAAAACACCTGGCTGCACATTGATATGCATAATTTGCATTATTAGCATCCTTTTTTGCAATCTTGATGTAAAAGTTAGCAGCTTCCAAAAGTTCCTCTTTTCTTTCCTTTCCTTGTTTGGATTTACATTCAGATGCAAGTATTAGGTAAAGACCAGCTTTGTAGCTATTATTTTTTATCTCTTTTTGAGCAAGCGTAGTAAACAAGCTATGAGCCGCAGCACTCTGTTCATTTTTTAGATAAGTGCAAGCTAGGTCGAACTTTTCCAAGTCTTTGTCCATTTCTAGCAATATACCAGATCGGCTTATAATATTTGGTATGTGTTAGAGGAAAACTCTTGACTTGAGCTAGGAAAAGAGTAGATAACACACGTATTATAAACAAAAATAGAGAAGTAACTAAGTGAGTAAAGAAAATCCAGGTATAGGTATCTCTCAGCCTCCAGTGAACATACTGTTTAGTCCTCTAGATGTTTCAAAAAAGGATGTATGGAGTATTGATGTAATACGCATCCTAGATATCTTGATAAAGATTCTCAGTCAGACAGATAAAAAAGATCTCAGAGTGGCAGGAATTGCTGCCTTGTCTTCAGCCATGATACATAGAATGAAAGTAGAAAGCATTTTTGCATTACAAAAGGCAGCCATGGAGAAAAAACCCCTTACCCAGAGAGAAGACGTAGACATTGAAATAATCAACATGCCATACAGACACGAGTCTACATATCCAGTAACATTAGATGAATTGTTATCAGTTCTTGAGAATCTCATTGGAACAATAGCAAACCCGCGTTCAAGTAGAAGACAGCTTGAGTTCGAACCAGTCCAGGCTCCAAACTTTGATGATTATTTCATCTCGCTTGAGAAGATAATAGGACAATATGAAGAACTGATAATGAACAAAATAAAGGCTACAGGTTATGGCTCCTTTAAGAATATAACATCTAATCTTGAGCTCATCGATGTAATCAGATGCTTCTTTGCCATCCTCTTTTTGGCAAGAGATATGAAAGTAGATCTTGAACAGACAGAAGACGACATAGTAGTCTCTCTGATAAAATAGAAATTTACAACTAGATCAACAGTCAGTAGGAATTTGCTTTAAGTATGCTCCAACCTTATCTTGTTCTAGATGGGAAAGATAGAAGATGACGAGGCAATGGCAAGACTAGAAGCTTCACTATATTCAGCAGGAAGACCCCTAACCATAGAGGAATTGATAAGAGCATCTGGAACAGAATCTAGAACCAAGACATTGGCATTAATGACAAATCTTGTCAAAAAGACAAAATCTGTATTCCGGGCAATTGAGGTAGCAAGTCTACCAGACGGCTCGTATGTATTTCAGCTAAAACCAGAGTTTAACACGGTAATTCGAAAATATGCGTCAAATCCACTTTTGCCTACTGCCACACTTAAGACATTATCATATATTGCATACATGCAACCAGTCTCTTCAAAGAGACTAGTAGAAGTAAGAGGATCTGGCGTATACATGCATCTAAAATTATTACAACAGTTGGACTATATCGAGCACCAAAATGTTGGAAGATTAAAGATTTACAATACCACAGAAAAATTCCAGAAATATTTTGGCATTCAAGGAGACAAGGATCTTCTCAAGCAGAAACTCTTCACCAAAGTAAGAAATCCAAGTCAGGTTACAGTTTCTCAAGAATCCTTACCTGCTGAACCATTGACTCCAAGCCAATAATCAAACCAAAAATATCATCCCCCACTGTAAATGGTATAAATTAGAGTTACTTTATCGAGTCAACATGAAGAAATCTGTAGAAAATCTTGCAACAAGTAAGATTACTGGCGGTAGAAGATATCCCCTAAGATCTAGACGAAAGTATGAAATCGATAGATATTCTGTTGAAGCAATTAAAGGAGAACAGGTAACTATATCACGAAAGACTAGAGGAGGAAATCAAAAAACTTCGTTGAAGACTACAGATGTTGTAAATTTATCAGTTCCAGGTTCCAAGGTCAAGAAATTAAAAATTCTCAAGGTGTTAAAAAATTCATCAAACAAAGATTATGAAAGACGTGGAGTAATTTCTAAAGGTGCAATATTAGAAACAGAAGTAGGTCAATGCAAAGTAATTTCTAGACCTGGTCAAGATGGCACAGTAAATGCAATCTTGATAAAGTGATGAGATGAAGGATTACGAACACGTCGTAGTCTGGCTGGACTATTTTAATAAAACCATTACAAAGAAAATGGGTAGAAGAGTCTCCCGTGAAAAAAGCATCTTTGATCCTTCACTAAATGAGTTGATATCAGCTGCCAAGGCTGCAGGGCTTGAGCCAACCGAGACAAATGATCAAGTGAGATTTCCAAGAAGGCCATATGTCAGGTCTGGATACATCACACTTGCCAAGGCTCTGCCAAAATCAAAAATAATTTCTGCAATTTCTGAAAAATTAGTTTCAAGAAGAGCCAAACAGACCAAGTAAATAGCGTTTA
>JARLFW010000035.1 GCA_031296345.1 Nitrosotalea sp.
AACTACAACGTTACAAAAGTCACCAACAGCTGCTGCTGGATAACGAGCAACTCTGGTCTTTGTTTTTTGAACCATTACAATTTCTAAAATCTTTGCACCGGTATTATCAGCACAGACTACTTGAGCTCCTAGTGGAAGTGCTCTTGTGACATATGGTCTGAACTCTTGAACCCCTTTTGCTGATAATACTGGTGCAAAGATTTTAGAAATTGTAATGGTTCAAAAAACAAAGACCAGAGTTGCTCGTTATCCAGCAGCAGCTGTTGGTGACTTTTGTAACGTTGTAGTTAAGAAAGGTCCTGGTGAACTTAGAGGACAAATATTTGGTGCGGTTATTGTTAGACAAAAATATGCAGTAAGAAGATTGAATGGAACACGAGTAACATTTGAAGATAATGCAGCAGTACTTGTAACACCCGAGGGTGAAATCAAGGGTACAGAAATTAAGGGACCAGTAGCAGTCGAGGCAGCTGAAAAGTATCCAAGAATTGCAAACTTGGCATCTATGGTGGTATGATATGAAGCCGACAACAATCCGAAAAAGAATGCTTTACACTGCATCAAAACATTTGCTTAGCAAACAACTTGGTTCACACCTTGCTAAAGATCTTAAAGAAAAACATCATTGTAAAAGCATGCGTGTTATCGAAGGTGACAGTGTCAAAGTATTACGTGGTGAATTCAAAGGAATTGAAGGTAAAGTTACTCGGGTTTCTACAGAGAAAAGAGGAATTGCTATAGAGGGAATAAAACGTGAAAAACTCAAAGGCGGAAATGTCGACATTTTCATTCACCCATCAAATGTGGTTATTACTTCATTAAACCTCGAAGACAAATGGAGACAAAACAGACTTGCGGGACAAAAAACAAAGACTCCCAAGCCAGTAGCTACTCTAGAACCAAAAGTTGTAAAACCACAAGAGGTAAAACCAAAAGAGACAAAACCAAAAGAACAAAAAGAGGTCGCAAAAGGAAAGACAAAGGATACTAAAATGACTGATAAAAAGGATAAACCACAAGCTACAAAATCAAAGGGGAATGAGTAATGGTTAGTATTTCTGGCAGTAAAAAACTAAAAAGACAAATGGCTCCACTTTTCTGGGGTATTACAAGAAAAGACAAACGATTTGTTGTTACAGTCAAACCCGGTGGTCATAAAAAAGATGTATCCATCCCAACTGCAGTATTTCTCCGTGATACACTAAAACTTGCCACATCTCTAAGAGAAGCAAAATCTGTCATATATGGAGGTAAAGTCAAAGTAGACGGCATTGTAAGAAAATCACTTCATCATGGAATTGGTTTGATGGATGTTGTAGAGTTGGATGGTGTCTCTGACATTTACAGACTTGTTCCAAAAGATTTGACTGTGTTGATGCCAATCAAAATTAATCCATCTGATAAATCAAAGAAATTACTTAAAGTAACTTCAAAGGTAACTATCAGGGGTAAAAAAACTCAATTAGGATTCCATGATGGTAGGACTTTAATTTCTGACGCAAAGGTAAACGTAGGAGATACATGTGTAGTTGAAACGCCAAAAACAAAAATTCTTGATATTATACCCCTCCAAAAAGGAGTTCAAGTAATGATCACAAGCGGAGTTAATGCAGGACGTATGGGCAAACTTACAGAGGTTAAACCTGGAACATTCGTCTTACCAAAAAGAGCCGATGTTGATCTTGGTGAAAGACAGATTGAAATCCAATCTGATTTGGTAATGGCAATAGGTACAGATAAACCGGTGATACAAATTCAGTGATAGATATGGCACAACAAACAGAAATTCCAATGAAGAAAATTTCAATTGCTAAAGTAGTTTTGAATATGGGTGTAGGCAAATCTGGTGACCCTATTGAAAAAGCAAAGGTTGCTTTAGAGCATATTTCGGGTCAAAAACCATCTACAAGATCTGCAAAAGCCACATATCGTGACTGGGGAGTACGCAAAGGTGAACCCATTGGCGTTGCAGTAACTATACGAGATGAACCAGCAATTGTACTTATCAAGAGATTGTTTGCAGCAAAGGGCAATCAAATCAACGGCTCATCGTTTGATAATTTTGGTAATCTTTCATTTGGTATTAAAGAACATATCGATATTCCGGGAGTAAAATATGACCCACAAGTTGGAATCTTGGGCCTTGATATCTCAATTTCACTTACAAGACCCGGTTTTAATATTAGATTTAGAAGTAAACACAAAGCAAGTGTAGGACGTGGTCATATCATCACTGCTGAAGATGCAAAGGCATTTCTAACCCGTGAGTTTGGAATTCAGGTAGTATAACATGAAGAATCGTGATTATAAAGTAACAGGCAGAACAGTTCATACCTTTGGAAAGGGTTCTAGATGGTGTAAGAGATGCGGTGATTATAATGCCGTAATTCAAAAATATGATCTAGATCTTTGCAGACGATGCTTTAGAGAAGTCGCAAACTCTTTAGGGTTTAGGAAATTTAAGTGATAGAGAATGCCAGCAACTAATATTCTAGCAAACATGTTTGTAACCTTGTACAATACCGAGGCAAGAAGAAAAGGAGAATGCCTAGTTTTACCTACCTCAAAACTTGCAACCGATGTACTAAAGACACTTCAGCATCATAACTACATTGGAGAATTTGAACACGTGGATGATAAAAAAGGTGGAAAGTTTAAGATACAATTGTTAGCAAAAATTACAAAATGTGGTGCAATTACACCGCGATTCAAAGTAAAGAAGGGTGACTATGCAAAGTGGGAACAACAATATCTGCCATCATATTCGCGTGGAATGCTAATTGTAACTACTAATCAAGGAGTAATGTCTCACCATGAGGCAGTAAAGAGTGGCTTGGGAGGGCTATTGATAGGATTTGTCTACTAAACAAGTTGAGATACACGAAGTAACCATTCCAGTACCAGATGTAGTAAAAGCATCCGTAAGTCACAAAATATTGTATGTGCAGGGACCACTGGGAAAGACAAGAAAAACTTTCAAAAAAATACCAGTAGACTTGGCAGTTGATGGAAAAAATATCGTACTAAAATCTCTTGGTGATAGAAAACGAGATTATGCTATATTCAAAACTGCAGAATCTATTATAAATACACTAATCAAAGGCGTTCAGACTGGATATACTTTCAAGATGAAAATTGTATATGCGCATTTTCCAATCACAGTAAAGGTAAAAGATAGCTTCATTCATGTAGAAAACTTTCAAGGTGAACGTGCAGCACGAGTTTCAAGAATATTTGGTGATAGCAAAGTAGTTCCAAAAGGTGATGATGTCATAATTACTGGCCCAGTCTTGACTGATGTATCACAGACTGCTGGGGCATTACAGCAAAATACCAAAGTCAAAAATAAAGATCATAGAGTCTTCCTTGACGGACTTTATCTTTTTGAGAAACTCGATAAGATCGAAAAATAGATTTCAGCAAAGAATAAATCCGCTTATCCTACGAACAATTCTATTGCCGCCCTAGCTCAGCGTGGTAGAGCAGCTGGCTGTTAACCAGCGGGTCGCCAGTTCAAGTCTGGCGGGCGGCGCTTAATATTTCTAAATTCGAGTTTTGAAACATTACTTTTTGATTGCTGTAATTCTTGTACTAAAAATTTACAGGTTTCAATATTGTATATTTCTAAATTCGAGTTACGAAATATTGTAATGCGATCACATTTTGGTTGATTCTATTAGACTGTATAGATCTAATACGGATCATATCATGATGGTATATGCAGGAGGTCCACATTGGCCAGAACAAGACGCGCGAATAGATATTGCGTGGATTGTGGGGGTAGGTTAGTTTACTATCCTCGCCTTTCAAACCCAAAAGCTCCCAACGAATACAGGGTTCTGGTTTATGCATGTCCCGACTGCACTAAAGATTTTGATAAACCAAAGATGTTCTCAATCAAACGAAATGTTGTCGATGAACCCCTTGAAACTGTGGAGATAGAAATTGTCCAAGCCCGAGAAAAAATTCCAGAAATGGTCAAGACATCTACAGTCTAAGAAAAATATCTTAGGTATCACTATGCTTACCATGAAAATCTAGAGCATTTTCTGTCAACTTTTGGTCCAATACCCGGGGGGTTTTAGGGCATGAACTACCTAGTTTTTTGAATTCTTCATGCCTGTTTATGATGTTGATATTTTGTAACATTTCGAAACTTGAAAAAAGCAGGACAAAAAACCAGGGTTTAGCTTTTCTTCGTACTGATAAAAGAAAATCAAACTCTTACTGAGTAATGGGGGTGTTTTGACCATTGGCTTGCATATGTACGCATAAGTGTTACACCCCCCCTAAAATTAGCCGTTTTTGAAAAAATCACAATATGCCTAATTGACGAAAAATAACAAGGGGTTGAACCATTGAGCGTAAATTTAAAAATTTCAGTATTTCTAGAAATTATCGTTTTTCCAATTTTTTGGCTTGAAAAATTGACACGATCTAGCAAGTTTAGTACAAAATAGGGGGGTAGAAATAGGTCATACTACCATAAAGAATTGAATTCTATGGTTTTATGTTACAAGTGCTTTGAAGACAAACATCACGATTGTATGGGTAAGCAGGGGTTGTTTGTTTGCGAATGTGAACTTTGTAAAAAAGACTCTAAAGCCATCAATAATGTAATGCCTGACTCTATGAAATATGTAGAGAAAAATTAGATGCACCTATAATTTTAGAAAGTAATTTTATCGTGAGAGAATTACAAAAACCCTCACGATTACAGGCTGGGTCAGTTTGTGGGTAGCCTCTTGAATTACTTGTTGGTAATATCTTAAGATTCAAGTGGACTAATATGCATAATTTAGTAGATTCTTTTCAAACCATGCGATCTACTGATCAATTAAACATTCACGGTGTGATCATGTCTATACCCACAGGATTGACACAAAAATATCTGATGCAAGTCTCCCTTGATGTCTTTTTTGATTTCAGAAACTAGTTTGTCCATAGCAAGCCCCTTTCTTGGACAGTCATCACTAGGACACATCATATCATAGTCTAGAATGTGTTCCAAACAAAAGTGTCCCCTCTTTGAGGAATAGTTTCCTTCTTTACCACATTTTTCTTTATCACAATTTCTTTTCTTGTAGACAGAATCTTTTGGAATTCTGTTTGCTAGTATGTCCAGTTCCTCCATGTCACGTGTTAGTAATTTTGGTATTTTTTAATTATTTACTTTCATTGATTGTATGCTGGAAATTTTAAACCAACGACGGATGTACATTACCTTAGATGAATTAGGAATAATGTTTCAAAACTCGAATATGGAAATATATTGAATCTACATTAGTTGTAAGACTATGTTACAAACAAGTGGATATTAGGTTCGGTTTTATCTGATGTATAATGAGACTGATACTGGTAATTGCCGGTATGTTACTTACAATTATCTCGATTCCAATGTATTCCTATTTGCCACCTGCCATGTCTGGTGTAATACACTCGTTTGTTGGTTCCATGTCTCTTGGAAATGTGAATTCGGTGTCCATGCTACGTCAGATGGGGTATCCACCCATGCATCAAGTGCTCTTTGTTCTCCAATACTTGATAATTGGGATGGGTGTTGCAGGAGTAGGCCTGTCGATGTTTGGATTGATAGCAAAAAAAGCGTCAAAAACAATATCAGTAAAACTGGTTACTGACGAGTCATTCAAAGAATTACATATTGGAGGGCAGTCTGTTGGCTCAAAAACAATGAAAAGTACGCCTAATGCGGAACATGCTAAAGTGATGTTTGACTCTGTAAATGATGTTCTTGGCAAATTAGAAACCGAACTAAAAGATATGAAAACTGGATACGAAGATCATAAACAGAAGATTGAAAATGAGAAAAAGAAATTGGAACAAAGACAAAGAGAAAAGTTGGCTAAAATTATCGCCACTGGGGAAGTTTTGATTAAAGAAATTACGCCTGATAGATTTGAAGAAAGAATCCAACATTATGTTGAATTAAAAAACGCAGAGACGGGACAGTCAGTAGATCTTTCACTACTTGCTGAAAAATTTGCTAAGATGAAGCAAAAAATGGATTCTACTGATAAAAACTATACTCCAAGTGATTTTGAGAGTATGAAAAGATTCCTAGATGACTAAAATAATGACATTTTAAATTCTCTTTATTCTATCTGAAAAATAATCAATTCTGATTTTGAGAATTGCGAAGACTTTCTGCTAATGCTAATTTTGCATCCATTATGCCTTTTAACGCATTATCTATTCTTGCCAAGTGTTCGTTTACTCCATCCGCATCACTTTTTATGTTTCTCAATTTGATTGCCTCTACCTCAAGTGAAATATCTGAAAGATACTCTGTAAATATCTCTGAGAATGAGGGCGATTTTCCACCAATTGTGAGACGGTGTGTCAACTAGTATGACTCTCATTCCGTAGTATAAAAAAATAGTCTGCCAAAAATGGGAATACAGATCACATCACCACAGGTTGGAAAATTTAGTTTGAATCTGAAATTGATACAAGTTTACCCTTACACTAATTAGATAGTATGTTTCAAAATTCGAATATGGAAATATGTGAAATCACTATACGCACGTCAGAAAAACCCACTGATGCACAAATTAAAAAAATCCAGGAATGTTTTACAGAAATGCCTATGGAGGAGATCCTATTGGGATTAAATTTTGCCAAAAACAGATGGACTGCAAAAGATGCAGGAGTGCTAAAAGTAGGAAGAAAGAGCATAATCAATAAAGAAATTCATTCTGTTACTTCGGAGCAAGCCCAATGGAGACTAAAAAACTGGAAGATGATGATTGCAAATTATAGGAAACTAGGATATAGCTATCCTACAATATCTAGAATCAAAAAACGCTTTGTAGAATTGAGTAAAAAGCGCACTAGATAGGCTCTGGCGCTTTTGTTGTAGATCCAAGTGTTGGTGGAAGGTCTGGAATAGTCTGTCTCACATGACCCTCTAGAATTGATTGTGCCTCTTCCAATATTTGGTTTGTCTCTGAATTTGTTGTATCCACAGTAAAGTTGTTCTCTCCATTTACTGAGGCACCAGACATTATCTCTCCAAGTATGCTTGACAAGTCTGCCATGGACGAGTCTGCTGCTGGCATTAGTCCATGTAGGCCTGTTCCAAGTCCCTTTATTATAGACATACAAGGACTGAGTGTCACTACAACATCTCCGAGTTCTGATATTGTGTTTAATCTTAGTTGAATCTGTTCCATGGCTAATTTTGCATTTGTTACCATGTTGTTCATCTTTCTAATCTCGTGTAATTCTGTAGCATAAGCGTTAGAATATGCCTTGTTATGTGTTCTTACTGCATCAACAACTTTCTTGAAAATAAAATCATCTTTTTCTTTTAATTTTCTCGAAATAGAATCTAGTTTTATAACTTGTAACTGTAATTTTTTCTGAGCTTCGTCAATCTTTGGCTTTAGGGGTGCATCTGGTTTTACTTTGTCTATTACCCTCTGGGATATGCTGTCTTTTTGTACGTTCCATTTGTTTGTAAAATTCATTTTTTAACTATGCCTTGATTGAAAATGTTATTTTAAACAACCATGTTCTTACTTGATGTGTAACTATAGTGACAGGTGTCTGTGGT
>JARLFW010000036.1 GCA_031296345.1 Nitrosotalea sp.
ACGTATATCAATCTAACCAAAAGAATAGTATGAAAATCACAGAATTTTTTCTTCTAATCTTTTTGAATTGTTGAAATGGTTCTAAAATAGATGTATTTTAGCTAAAAAGCTCTTTTTTTATGTAATTTTCAAAGTCAATGTCTGTCTTGTCTTTTTTTGCTTCAAGAAACATTATGGCATCATTTCCAACAGGATAGCGAGGCAATGGGTTCTCAGATGTAATTGCCTTGATTATGGTATTTGCGACCTCTTGTGGAGGAGTTCCCATCTCTGACATCATTACCAATCCCTTCATCACCTTGTCTGCCATCTCCTTGTATGCAGAGCCTGGCTTGGTTGTATTTTTTAGAGTTGCAAAAAGATTTGTCTTGATTACACCCGGCTCTATGATTATTGTTTTAATTCCAAATGGAAATAGCTCATATCGCATTGATTCGCTCAAACCTTCTAATGCAAATTTTGAACTGATATATCCAGGAGTTACTGGAAAACCAATTCTTCCTGCAACTGAACTTATGTTTACTATGATTCCTGATTTTTGGCTGCGCATTGTGGGCAGGACTGCCTGGATTGTTCGTACCACACCAAAAAAGTTTGTTTCAAACTGATCTTTTAGATCTTTAATTGATAAATCCTCTAAACATCCCACAAGAAAATATCCTGCATTATTTACTAGTACATCAATTCTCTTTTTTTCGTTTACTATATTTTCAACTGCTTTTTTTATGGTGGATTCGTTGTTAACGTCAAGTTCTATAACCTCGATTTTTAGTCCCTCTTTTTTTGCAATATCTAAAATTTTACTGCCTTTTTTTATGTCACGCATGGTTGCAAAGGTATGAAATCCTTTTCGAGCTAGTGCAAGTGCAGTCTCAAAACCTATTCCGCTTGAACTGCCAGTAACTATTGCAACTTTATCCATGTTTTGGTATTTGTTTATGTGACTAATAATTTGTATTGTTCTGGGAAATCTAGGTCATTGAAATATCTAGACTAGAGGTTTGTCACCTTCGACAGGTTCTGTAATCTCTGTTTTTTCGCCATCTATTATTCTCTGGAGAATCTCTTTTGCAGAAAGCTTGTGCAGGTATTCATTATTGTTTCCACATCTATACGAAAAGGTACAACGAGGACAGCCGGATTCACTTTGGCATGGACATTCTGTTACTATATTGAGACTACGCTCAAAGGCCTTCTCAAGTCTATCAAATAATGCTCTACTTGCACCATTTCCCCCTATTGCCGAATCATAGACAAAGACAAGACCTGAGGTTCCAAGAGATATTCCACCGAGGTCTTGTGATACACCGCCTGTTATCATGTTACTTCCTTCTATTACGACATGTTCTGTGGCATGATATCCACTAGCTTCTACGTATTCCTCGTTCTCTGTTTTACTTATTTCATTTAATGGCCTTGGAGCCTTGAAGACAATTCCTTTTGTGATAAAATCATAATCAAGTGGTTTTTCCAAAATTATTTTTTGACCTTGTGCAGCTTCTTGACCCAACTCCAAATTGACATAGCCGTACACTCTTTTTTGAATATGTAATTTACAAAATGCAACTTCGATTCCGTTTGCAAATCTTTTTTCAAAAATTGTTTCAATGGTTGGCCATTCTTCTGTTAAAGACTTGGTATAGTATGGATAATTTCTTGGAAGATATTCCAATTTTGCAGTCATTTTTTCTGGGTATCCAATCTCTTTGACTTTATACCTAGTACCTGCCAAAAAATAAACTGCTTGTGGATGAAGCTCTTCCAACGCAATTGGTAATACTCGTTCTCCAACTTTTTTGCCGTTTAGAAATATATCAATTGATCTTCCTATTCCTCTAATACTGTAATCTTCTAAAATTGATTTTATTTGATCATAATTTGGAACATATCTATTTTCAATTAAAACTAGATTGCCTGCACCAACATGTCGCTCGATGACATCTTTGTGTTCTGGTAACTCGTGTTTTGCAATAGGTTTGTCACATGCCATTGCAATAACTTGAAACTCTTCAACAAATGGATTTTTTGGGTCAATGTAAATTTGTTCAACATCTTCAAAATAATCTCTTGGATGATTCTTGTAATATTGTGAGATTGGGTCATTGCCAAGAACTAGAAATGCATATCCTCCTTGACCTTTTCTTGCAGCTCTGCCTATTCTCTGTGTAAGTCTGTTTACAGGTATGGTAGATGATATCACTCCGTCTACGTTGCCTACGTCTATTCCAAGTTCAAGCGTAGGAGTGGCAGATATTGCAAGCAACTTGTCAGTCTTGAACAAGTTCTCAACTGATCTTCTATAATTTGCCATGAGGCCTGCCCTGTGAACCTTGATGTCCACTTTTTGTCTTCTTGCCTGAAGTGCCAAAAGTTCGGAATTAAGATGTGAATTGGAAAAGACCAGAGTCTTGTGGTGTTTTGTTGTTAATTTTTTTAAAATATCAATCATTAACGCACGTTGCGTCATCAATGAAGGAAAGAGCATTGAAAATTCTATCTTGCCTTTTTTGCCAGAGCCGGAGACTTGGACCATCTTTACTCCAAACAACATCTGGCAAAATGTCAGTGCATTATCCAAAGTTGCAGATGCTGCAACTATCTGCAATCTTGGTGCAATCCTCTTTAATCGTTTTATAATATAATGAACATTAGAGCCAAAAATTCCAGAATATACATGAGCTTCATCGACTGCAAGAAATCTTGTCGTATTAAACAATGATGCAAATCTAGTTCTATGCCATAGATGATAGTGTAACACATCAAAGTTTGTTATTATTACCTGGGGTGGACTGGCAAGAATTTCAGCTCGTTCTATCTGTTTAGTATCTCCGTCAAATACAGCACATTTGATATCAAGCTTGTCTGCAATTTCTTTAATCTTTGGATACTGGTCTCTTGAAAGAGACTTGGTTGGGTAGACAAAAATTGCCTGTATTGCTGGTATTGTACTTTTTGAATTGCTTATTCTTTCTATGATTGGTACCACAAATGCCTCTGTCTTTCCTGATGCAGTGGGTGCAGTGATTACAACATTATGTCCTGATACAATATGGTGTATAGCTTCTTCCTGAAACTTGTAAAATCTCTCTATTCCTTTTGATTCCAATGCCTCAACTATTCGCTGGTCAAGACCTGAATCTGTTACAGTGGAGCCCATCTCAGGGTCTGGTTCTTCAATTACCTTAAAGTGTGAGACATAGTGTCTCTTTAAGAACAAAATTGACCTTGTAATTTCTGCAATCTTTGCGCCTCCTATCATTTTGTTTATCTCGTCCTCTGTCTGCAAAATTCCCTCTTTTTCAAGAGTTGTTACAGATTCATTACTAGTTGGTAACTTGTCATTGTCAAATTTTATTAAAAATTCAAGAAATGCCTCATCCAAATTCTTTTTTGAATCTATGATATCTTCGATCTTACACTTGGGACATCCAAAGTGTATTTTTTGATTAAAAGTACGTTGTACGTCTATCTTGGATTTGCACTTGGGACAATAGTACACTAGTCCAGAGAAAGATTCTGGCTGATTTAATTTTTGGTAAAACCTTTGAGTGTAGTATGTGTCAAAACCCTGATGACATATAATATCGTGCCATTTCTAGTCTGATGTGGGCCTTGGAAGTTATTGGGGCGAAGTCCTCGATGTCTTGGAAAAAATAATCCCTGTCTATGATAAAGTTAATTCATTAATTTCACTTGGAAGAGATTCAGAGTTTCGTCAACGTGGAATTAGAGGAAGAGTAAATCCAGGAGATCATATACTTGATGCAGGTTCAGGTTTTGGAAACATGTCAAAGACAGCATCTCTAATCTGTTCTGGTAATCTGGACATAAATTTGTATGATCCATTAAGACCAATGCTGAAAAATACTAGCAGATTATTTTCTACAACTCCTAAACTAACATGTGGGGTCTTTGAACATATTCCATTTCGTGACGAACAGTTTGATGCAGTACTTACAGGCTACTCCCTTAGAGATGCAATTAGCCTCAGAATTGCAATATCTGAAATACATCGCGTATTGAAAAAAGGCGGAAGATTTGTCATCGTTGATCTTGGAAAACCTGATAATCAGATAATTAGGGCGGGGGTCTCGTTTTACCTTAGAGCGATACTTCCTATATTGGCAGTAATAGGTGGGGGAAGACTTGGCCTCAAGTTTGCTACTCTATATGGTACCTACAAACTCTGGCCTCAGAATAAAAAACTCGAGTCGCTTCTTCTTGAAAGATTCTCACGAGTAGAATTTGAGAAAGGAATGCTTGGAGGCGCAATTATGGTTGCAGCATTCAAGTAAAGATGAACAGAAAAGTAATTCTTGTATA
>JARLFW010000037.1 GCA_031296345.1 Nitrosotalea sp.
AATGGTAAAACAGTTACTGCTTTCCTTCCTAGAGACGGCGCACTTAATTTTGTTGATGAACACGATGAAGTACATGTAGAAGGAATGGGCGCATCCATGGGAGGAGCACTTGGTGATATTCCTGGTGTAAGATGGAAAGTCTTCAAGGTAAATGGAACTTCACTTAAAGAACTCGTTTACGGAAAGAAAGAGAAACCTAGGAGATAGAAAATGGCAGAAACACAGAATCTTTTACTTTTTAGAAAATGGGATATCTCTAATATTGATATTAAAGATCCTGGTTTGAAAAATGTGATATCTCTTAAACAAGGAATAATGCCTCTAACTTTTGGCAGATCAGCACTTAAACGATTCAATAAATCTGAAGTTAACATTACTGAACGACTGATTAACAAACTATCTCACTTTGGAAAGAAATATGCAAAAAACACTGGTAGGATGGGCGGAAAGAAAATTCGTGCAATCAATACAGTAAAGGCAGCATTTGATATAATACATCTAAAGACTGGAAAAAATCCAGTTGAAGTTCTGATAAGAGCAGTAGAACATTCTGCACCAAATGAAGATACAACCAGAATAGTTTATGGTGGAACCGTTTATCACGTTTCAGTAGACGTTGCTCCGCTAAGAAGAGTTGATCTAGCATTACGATTCATAGCAGAAGGTGTTAGAGATGCATCATTTTCTAATCCAAAAGCAGTGGAAGAAAATCTTGCAGAGCATTTGATACTTGCCTCTGGAAATGACATGAATGCTCCTTCTGTTAAGAAGAAGAACGAGTTAGAAAGAATTGCAATGGCCTCTAGATAGAGAGCGCATTTTTTAAAAAATAATAGATAGCCCGAGGCAGATTCGAACTGCCGTCCCCAGGTGTCCTCTCGTAAGATCCAGAGCCTGAGATCCCTGATCCAAAATTGTTTGACCGCTAGACTATCGGGCTACCGAGACGACTGGTATTTCTTGAGAATATATTATTTTGTACTTGCCTCACGGACCGCAGTAGAATAATCACAATTTGCTCCAAGTCTCATGTAAGGAATTAATCTATAATGAATGGAATAGATCTTATTTTCTTTGTATAGAATTCCTTTTAATAAAAGCGAGACAAAACCTCCTGCAATTCGAGATGAAGGAATGTTCAATTCCTGACAGACTTGATCACGTTTTTTCTTGTATTGTTGAGTGGTAAAGATATTAGTGTTTAATTCTAAAATTAATGGCCACATGACTTTTTCCCAGACAAATCTTCGATTTTGAGTAGCAGATGCATACTTTCCCTTCTCTTCTAGCATTGATAACGTTCAAAAAGTTCTGATCTCCATTTATTAGTTGATGGTATCAAAAATAGAAGAAGCATTAGAACTATTATCAAAAAACTGGAAAATTGAACCTATTATTCTAGATTTTATTCTGGGTAAAAAAACAGATGTTGAAGATTTTCCGGTTAAAGTAAATGACGTAATTTTTCATATTCCATATCTTAAAGATGAGAATGGATATGTATTGTGGAAATGCTACTGGCCTGATTGCCATAATTGTTGTAATAGACAAGGAAGGCTTCCACTTACAAGTAATGATCTAATAACAATAAGTAAAAATCTAAAGTACGACAAAGTTTCTGATTTTATAAAAAAAGAGACCAACATATCCACTTGGGAAGAAAAAGGACCAGAAGGAAACTCAGTGGTGATGACTATGATAAATCTAAAACGAAAAGAAGATGAAAAAGAGTCAGAAGATGGAACTCATATCAGATGTAGATTTCTTGACGAAAAAGGCTACTGCGGGCTTCATCCATCTAGACCAGGAGTGTGTTATCTCTATCCATTCTCGTCATGGCTTGAAAACGAAAAAGGAAAAGCTAGAGTACATGCTACATTTCAATTCACAGGAGACTGTCCAGGATTTTATTTTGCAAAATCTCATGATGAAATGAAACAAGTTTTACTAGAATATTCAAAAATGATCTATGATTATACTATGAACTCAAATAGGACAACAAGAGAGAATTTCGGTTACGTAAGTATGTAGTTCTTAGGCCTTTGCCACTTTCATCATATCTGTCATCTTAATCTCCATTCCAAATCTACTCTCATTTTTCTTCATGTATCTGTAAATGGCTAACATGTCAAGAAAGTTTTTCATGACACCGAACTTGCTGTCCATTTTGTTTCTTACAAAAGATAAAACCTTTGAATAAATTGCAAATTTTTCAAGTACCATTTGTCTATATCTTTCATTATTTCCTAATGTCTCAACAAAAATATCACCGCAGGTCATACTTGGAATTATTCCCTCTCCAAGTAATGGGTAAACCGTTCCTATTGATTCTCCAACTCCTATCACCTTTCCATTATAGAATGGCTCACAAAGATTTGGGGTAGCAAGACGTATCGGTCTTCCAACTGTCTTTAGGACTTTGCCTCCATATTTTTTTAAGAATGCATTAGTTTCTACAATGTGATTTCTATTTTTATCTCCCGCGCCAATGTGGGCAATTTTATCACCTAATGGGAAATACCAAAAATACCCACTGATAGAAGAAAATGGTTTAAGATAAAAATCATCAAATGGTACCTTATCTTCGTATTGTACTTTGTATTGAAAAGTTGGTAGATGGAAATCCTTCTCAATTCTTGGCAAGTATGAACGATGAAAACCTGTAGAATCTACAATCATGTCAAATTCAGATTCTAGATCTGGTAATTTTGGAGCAGCTCCGTAATGTATCTTACATCCTTTTGCCATATCTTTTATCAATCCTATCTTGTTGTATGTACAAAGTCCTTTGAGTTTAATTTGGAATCTTTCTAAACCCATATCCACATACATCTGCTTTCCATCATGAATTACATAATCGTTAAAATCAAGTCCGACCTTTTGAGAAAATTCTTGCATTGGTGCTTTTGATGTACCCCACGCACATATGGAATCGTGATTCTCTTGAGTAGATCTTTCAAAACCTATTACTTCGTGTTGATTCTTTAATCTCGCAAGGAGATATGCTCCTGCAACTCCAATTCCAACTATGGCAATCTTCAAACTATCTTATAGCACAAATTACCTAATAAAAAGATGCGGCAATTACTATTCTATTAGAATAGCTGGTTTGTATGGTCTAGCTGTTCTTGATTTATTTTTTGGATCATATTTATCTTGATCTGATTCTGCAAATACTTGGGACGTAATTCCAAACTCTGCTTGTACAAGTGAATCTAACTCTGAAAGAATTTTCTTTTCATCAATTAGACTAATTCTATTTTTTGATTCTCTCTCTTCTTGTGATCCTGATAAAATATCATTAACCGTTTTTTTAACAAAATCAGGATCCTTCTTTATTTCCTCTGTTTCCTTGTCTGCAATGAGTGATTTTATTATAATGCCTATGTTGACCTCGCCTTCAACTACTTTAGCTAAAATTTTCTGATAGGCCTTTACTTTCCATGGTGCTGGTGTGTAGATTGTTATTTTCTTAGGAATGATCTTTGTAACCTTGATTATGTTTTTGATATCTTCCATCGTATTTTTTAGTAGATTTTCAGATTGAATTGAACCAAAATCAATATTGTCAGCATGATATGTGGGCCAAGAAGACTTTGATACAATGCCTGGATTTCCTAATCTGTACCACATCTCTTCTGATATGTATGGTGCAAAAGGTGACATCATTGCTACTCTTATGGAAAATATTTCATGCAAGATTCCTAAGAAATCTTCACGTTTCTTTGAGGTAACTCGTTTCATATACCATTGAAGATCTGACTCAAATTCATAGAGTATGAAATGTAATGCTTCTCTTAATCGCATTTTTTGTATTGATGAAGTTGTTGAGAAAATCATTTGTTCAATCTTACTTTTTATCCATCTATCCTCTTGTTCGAGTTTGACATTTGGTATAGATTTGTATTTTGAACATTCATCTAACATGTTTTCTAATTTGTTCTTTATTCCCCTGACTGCTTCTTGGTTGAAATCTGCATCTTGTAATAGCTCTGCTGAAATTAAAATTGCAAGTCGTATGGAATCAGCACCATGAATTCTTATGGCATCTCTAAGAGGAATTATATTTCCTTCTGATTTTGACATCTTTTTTCCATCCATGAGAACTGAACCATTGACCACAATTTCTTCAGGCCAGTATTCTTTTGGAAATATTGCTATGTGGTTGAAGATGAAAAATGTTAGATGGTTTGGTACTAGATCTCTGCCTGAATGCCTTGCATTAACTGGATAAAAATACTGGAATTCTTTTTTTATCTTCTCCAGTAGATTAGGTGTTATTTTGCATTGGGACGAGACTTCTTCCGAACTCCCTTTGTTCAAAAATATGTGATCGAAAAAAATATCTGATGTGTTTTCTGATGTAATTTCTTTACTGTTTACATATTTTGCTATTGTATAATATGCCATGTAAATTACTGAATCTGATAAACTCTCTATTATCCAGTTTTTATCCCATGGTAATTTTGTCCCTAATCCGTGTTGTCTTGCACATGCTCGTTCTCGTAACCAATCTACTACATTATTGAATTCGTTTCTAATTTCTTCTGGTAAAATTTTCATCTCATTTATCCATGAATGAACTTTTATCTTCCATTCTGGATCTGAATAGTTAAGAAACCATTGGTTGTTGAGTATTTTTACTACACATTCTGCACCACATCTGCATCTTATTGGCATCTCATTTAGTTCGTATAAAATATCTGCATTTCCCGTCTGTAACATCCATTTTTTTACTTCCTCTTTTGCCTCTGAGACTGTCTTATTAGCAAATTTTCCAGTATTTTGTTTTAATCTTCCACTGTAAAATTCCTTTGAGTAGATCTCCTTGGTAGCTTCTTCTAATTTGGGACTATTTTGATTTTCAATTTGAAGTCTAATTATTACATCTTGAGCGGGAATTTCTCCATAGCCTTCTGTTGCAATTATTGGAATGGCGGTAATATCTAGAATCTCGGAAAGATTAGGATATTTCGTAACTTCTTTTTTTAGATCTTCTAAAGCCTGATAATCAAAAGGAGCATGTGCCGGAACTGACATTACTATGCCTGTACCATTCTCACTTTTGACAAAACTTGCAGGTAGAATTAGAACATGATCATTTCTTTCAGGAACTTGAACTTTTTTACCTACTAGTTCTTTGCCTGATATTTTATCTAATCTTGTTATTGTTTTATTGTGAAATTCTAACTTTCTTGCACACTCGCTGGTTACTATCCACTTTTCATCATTGACTTGGATTATTTCATAGATAAATTCTGGATTTATCCAGATGTTTGTTACTCCAAAAATAGTCTCAGGTCTTAATGTTGCAGTGGGAATGATGTATTTATCATACTTGAATTTGATAATTGTATATTCTGTAAAACTTGGCTCTACATCTCCCTGAGTATCGTGCTGAGAGACAGGATTCTGATCCTTTGGACACCATCCCACAGGATGAGTTCCCTGAATTATCAGATTCTTCTCTTTTAATTTTCCAAATTGCCATTCAATAAACTTGCTATACACAGGATCTATTGTGGTAAATTCTCTTCTCCAATCTATTGAATACCCCATCTCTTTCATTCCGGCCTTTATTTCCTGGTGGAAATAATCTGCAATTTTTATTGGCTCTGAAAATTCTCTTATCTTTTCATCTGGAACTTTGTATATGTTACGAAATGTTTCTAATAATTTTATGTCGTTGTCTTGAACCCTTCTAGCCATACCGAGAATGGGCGTTCCTGTATAGTGAAACCCCATTGGGAATAATACGTTATAGCCCATCATGCGCATAAATCTCGCATGAACATCTGCTAGTGTGTATGTTCTTCCATGTCCAATATGTTGCGGAGAATTGGGGTATGGATAAGCTACAGTTACAAAGAATTTTTTTTCATTATTAGGATCGGCCTCAAAATATTTCTCAATTTCCCATCTGTGTCTCCATTTTTCTTCAAGTGAAGTCCAATCCATTTTACTATCTTTCTCCGATAACTAATTTTTCAATAGTTATGAGGGCATCTTTTATTTTGGATAGATCTTTTCCTCCACCCTGGCCGAATGTATCTCTTCCACCTCCTGAACCGCCAAGTACTTTGGATACATCCTTTACAAGATCTCCTGCTTTCTTGGTAGAAATTGCTTCAGAACCACAAAAAGCAATTATCTTGATTGTTTCATTTTTTATTATTAACGCACAATAGATCAACGATTTTTCAATCTTGGTTGCCATCTCTCCTGTAGATATATGAAATTCTTCGTCAAGTTCCTCTTCAACTGTACTGTAAAGTTTAACTTGTCCGATATTCTTTGCCTGTGCAATAGCCTCTTTTGCAGATGACTCTGAAGTTCTTTTCATTAATTGTTTTAATTTTCTTTTTACATCATCTGAATCCTTCATTACATGTTCAAACGACTCTAACATCTTTTCTTTGCTTGAACCAAGTGATTTTACTATATGTGAAATCTTTCTATCTTGAGTTTGAGTATACTTTAGTGCAGCCTCACCAGAAACAAATTCTAATCTTACTACTCCGTCTTGGATTCTCTCAGCTTTTGTAATTTTTATTAATCCTAACTCACCAGTCTTTTTAACGTGAGTTCCACCACAAGCTTCTACATCGTATCCTTCTATGTTAACAATTCGGACTAGTTTTACTGGAACAACTCCTCCCTGATAAATTCTAAACCCATACTCTTGTTCCGCTTCACCTCTTTCAAACTGATTAATCAATATTGGAATATTTTTTCTTATAGTGATATTTGCAAGATCCTCTATCTTCATTATTTCTTCTTCTGTGAGATTTGAATGATGAGTGATGTCAAGTCTTGCATAATCTACATCCTTGAATTCAGAATGTTGCCATATCCATGAACCCAGTATGTTTCTCGAAGACGCGTTTAGCACGTGAGTACTTGTATGATTACGTGTTATTCCAGATCTTCTTGTAGAATCAATTTTACATTTTACCATTATGCCTTCTTTTGGTATGGCATCTCTCATCTCATGTAATGTAACACTTCCATGTTTTGTGACATCTATAACATCAAATTCAGAAATTTTTCCATGATCTGGCTCTTGTCCGCCTCCTCTTGCATAAAATGATGTTTTATCTAGAATGACAAATTTATTATTAATAACTCGAAGAACCTTGGCTTCAAATTCATGAGGATCATCTTTGTAATATAGCAATTCTGTATCGGGTATTCCCTCCAAATTCAATTCCTGCTTTTTTTCAGCTTTCTCAGATTGATGCAAATCTGTTAATCTTTCATAAAACGTTGAAGGAATTTCTGGAATTATCTGATATTCTTTGAGGAAATCCGGAGTTATACCGTCTGACTCATACAAGCGAATGAGATCATCTACTGACAATTTCTTATTTTGTGTCTTGAGAGTGGTTGCCATGTTTTTCATTCTGACTCTAGATTCATTGTAACGACCCTTTTCTACCTCAATTATTGTCTTGACATCATTACGAGTTTGTTCAAGCTCTGGATAAGTTGTTTTTAGATAATCTATGTGTAGATCAATCAAGTCATTGAGATCAAAATTCCAGCCAAATCTATCAATTGTAGCAAGTGTTCTCCTTAGAATCATTCTCAAGTTGTATCCTCCTCCCACATTACTTGGCAATGCACCATCAGAAATTGCAAAAATTAGGGTTCTCAAATGATCAGCTATCGTGTATACACCTTCAAGTGGAGAAATTATCTTGTCTTGTTTTGTTTCATCTAGACCTGCAATTCTTGCAGCAGTTTTTCTGACTATTGAGATGTCTTCTGATTCTGATAGAGCTTTTGCAACTGCCATGAAATATTTTGAAATTATGCTTGAATCTATGTTGATGCCTATTTTTTGTATCATGTAGTTTGTTATGGGTCCAAAACAGCAATCATACGCAGTTGGAGTTCCCATTGTTATCCATGCGAATCTTTCAAGACCTGCCCCCATATCGATAATCTTTTGATCTAAAACGGAATAGTTATTCACATCTCCTTGGAATTCAGTAAATACTGCATTACCAAGTTCTAAACCTCTTACAAAATATTCAAGTGATGAACCAAAAGATCCACCTCCTGCCCAGACATCTTCAACAAACACTATTTCCTTTTTATTAATTCCTAATCTGTCTGTAAGAAGTTTAAAATCAAGTTCCACACATCTGTCCTTCCAATATCCTTGTGAATTTGGTATACTATGTTGCCCTATCATACAAAAACTAGAAAAATGTCTTCCAGTTACTCCGACATTCTCAATATCTTTGAATCTAAGACAAGTTTGAGGAACAATTAACGGATTGGCAGGAAATTCAAAGACAACTTTGGAACCCATCACTCTCTGAAAATCCACAATTGATGCAATCGTAAAATAAAGGTCATCACGCCATCTGCAAACTACTGGATATCTTCCAACTGATTTGTGATTATTCTCTACAAAGAAAGATTCTACTTCTTTCCACGCTTGTGTATAATCAAATCTCTTTTTTGTGGGCGGGTCTCCAATGAAGGAATAACTATTTTCTATATGATCAGGACACAAATTCATGTTATCATCTAAGGTCCAAAAAAACCTTCGACATTTACTACATGATTTTCTTCTAAATCCTTCATTTTCAAATAATGAAACTTTATAGTATCTGTCTGGATCAGTGGAGAACTTTGAAAGGATCAGATCTTTGTCCATTTCACAATTTTTTCTTCTGACTGATATTAAGCATTCTGAAGCAACACATTAAATATGATTTATTAGAAAAGTTTCTCATGTTTCAAAGGAAGGGCTGGAAAGAAGGAGACTTTGTCTTTGCGTCCAAGCCCAATGGTGAGTATAGCGATATTATTGTAGGCATTGTAACGGGAGTAGAAAACACTAACATTGGTGTTAATGGAATTGTGATAAATCCTGTAGGTCTAAAGAATAAAGTATCACAAGGAAAAGCCGGTCCTCAATCGGTTGAGATTTTGAAAAATCCTACTCCAAAGGAGTGTATCTTTGCCTTGATCTATAGAGTTGAACACAATAATTTTACTGGTGTATTTGATGTCAATAATGATCCAGTCGAAAAAATCCACAAAAATATTCATAACATTATTTCGGGTTGGGTTAGAGAATCAATTCCTGAATTGATTAACAACGTACTCTCTTTACCTACTGGCCCAGAAAGGGATCAAGCAAAGCGACTTCTAAAACAAAGAATGGATACACTTTATGATAAAGAATTGAAGAAATACATGTATTCAATCTGTAGAGGTCTTAAGATCTTAAACTAGAAAAGGCATTTTTTATTTATTTTTTCTTAAAAGCTCCATAGTTTTATATTATGCCTCTTGCAAAATTTGTTTACAATGGAATACGTATACGCTGCATTGCTTTTGCACAAACAAAAGAAGGAAATCAGCGAAGCAAATATTGCTAATGTTGTAAAGGCTTCTGGTGCTGAAGTAAATGAGGCACAAGTAAAAGCACTTGTAGCTGCACTAGCCGATGTGAACATTGAGGAAGCAATCAAAGCTGCCCCAGTAGCAGTTGCTGCACCAGCCGCACCATCAGGTGGAGGAGCAGAAGGAAAGAAGGAAGCTGAATTACCATCTGCAAAGACCGAAGAACAGGCTATGGAAGGTCTTTCAGCACTATTCGGTTAAAACTGTAATTTTTATCCCCTTTTTGTAATTTCTTAAAAACATTATTTACTATCATCTTGGTTAATTTGTTATTTGACTGAATTATCATCTCCGATTCAAGTGATTGTCTTGATATTGGATTTATTTGGAACGATGGCCTTTGCTGTCACAGGTGCATTCAAAGCAATAGAACACAAGGCAGACATTGTAGGAATTATTATTCTTGCAACGATAACTGGTGTTGCAGGAGGAACCATACTAGATATTATGCTTGGTCATTTTCCTCCTCACTCTATTTCTGATCCAAATTATGTCATTATTACTACAACAACTGGTGTTGCCATATTCTTTCTCTATCCTAAGATACAAAAACATTGGAATTTATTTTTAAAATTTGATGCTCTTGGATTGGGAGTCTTTACTGCAATTGGTGCCACATTAGCATATCAGTTATTTGGAATGAACTTTCTTGCTATGACCATGGCAGGAATGTTAACAGCTGTAGGAGGAGGAATTCTAAGAGATATGTTTGTAAATGAAATACCTATGGTTTTTGTCAAAGAGCTTTATGCATCAGCAAGTTTTCTAGGTGTTGTTGTTTTTTACATTATTCTAATCGCTAAATTTCAAATTGAAGTGGCAACAATCGGATCAATTGTAGTAACCACTATACTGAGACTAGTTGCTATGAAATATAATTGGAATTTGCCAAAAGTCCGTGGATAATTTTCTAAATTATTGAGTGGTATAGTTCTTTAGCTTTCCTGACAGTGATTTGGCTTGTCCATGAGCCCTCTGAATAGTTGATTCCTTGGTGTCTTCAGTAAGGAAACCTGATTCTACTGCAAGTGATCTTGCCTGCTGGGCAGCTCTTGAAAGTATGAGGTTGACATTCTCCTTGGTTACATATCCTATCTCTATTGATAATGATAATGCTTCTTGGTGAGCCTGTGCAAACGCGGCTCTGTATTTTTCTAGGTCTACTGTTAATTCATCTTCATTGTAAACTATCTTTTCCTCCAAGGCGGAGTTTAGTACTATTCCTGCCTCTACTGCCTTGACATCAAGCTTACTAAGTAAGGTAGCCAATTTTGCAGATATGGTATCCCCTTTCTTTGCAGCTGTTGAATCCTTCGTAATCCAAACTGTTCCTTGATCAATTTTTGTTGAAACTCCAGCTTCTTTGAAATCTGTAAGAATTGGTCCAGGAGTAATTCCGGTGTTACCTGCTTTAATGATAACGTCTATGCTTGCTTTATCTCCACCTCTTGCAGCCATCATTATTTTGTTTTTACCTAATAAAATATTCAGTCTGATTGGACTCATATTTGTAAACATCAAAACACATTGTCCAACTAACTTTTCTGCAAGTTTCTCAAGTCCTGGAATCTTTAATGTGGAAAGTGACTTTTGTGCAACTTTATCTTTAATGCTTACGATTTCTACATCTCCTTTGAATTTTTTTCTTAATGGTAATAATTGTGAAGATCTTACTTTTTCCATTCTAAATAGTGCTATGACTTTGTATTTACCTGGTAATTCTTGAAGCTGCTGATACATCTGCATTTTCTTTTGAGGATATTTTGTTCTATTTTGATGCATCTTACTTCGTTCCTGATTGCTGTACTGGTTTAATTATTTTTCCCATACTTGTTTTGATCATTATTCTCTTGATGTTCTTATCACCGCTTGGTAATTTCTTTTCTATTGTGTTAATTACTGCATTAGCATTTGCAAGTAAATCTTCATCAGACATTGTTTCATCGCCAATCTTACATGCTAAAGAGAGAGAATTTTTCAATTTCACTTTAATTGAAGATCTGAATCTTTCCAATATTGAATCAATTGGAGCATTGAATGGAAGTGGTGTTGGCATCTTGCCTCTAGGACCCATGAATTGACCCAATGTCTTACCGACATTTGCCATGACAGAAGTATCTGCAAGGAAAAAGTCATAACCATTAATTAATTTGCGTGATTCCCTCTTGTTTGTACCCATCTGTGTTATCTGCGCACTATCTATTACCATATCTGCATTAGCACTTTTTGCTTTTACGCCAAGATCTCCCGAAGCAATTACACAAATTTTAGCTGGCTGACTCATCTTTTTTGGTAATTGAACTGTCTCAGTTATTGCAAATCCTTTCTTCACATCAACATCTCTGAAAGTCATGATTAGCTCTACTGACTGCTTGAATTTTCTTGCCTTTGTAGTCTTTTTGGCCTCTGTTATCATCTGAGATATCTGTGATTCTGTAATCATTACGGAATCTTCCTGATTTGCCTATTTAAAATCCTTTAGCGACAAAATCATTCGAGAAATGCTAACATCATAAAATTTTCATGTTGTTTAACTTATCTTGAAATAAGAATATACTTTTGGCAAAAGGAACTTACATTTATTAAATACTAATAAAAATAAGTCGCAAAGTTGCACAAATTCGATAAATTGGATATGAACATAATTACTGAACTCAGCCGAGATGGTAATGCTTCAGTTCCTAATCTCTCAAAAAAACTTGGAGTTAATACTTCGGTTCTATATAGTAGAATTAAGAGACTTGTTAAGAAAAAATTAATCAAGAAATTTACCATTGTTGTTGATGAATCTCTGATTGGTATAGGAGTAAGAGCTACTATGGGTATTAACAGGGACCCAAAGTTAAAGGACCAGATCCATAAGGCATTGATAAAGACTCCTGAAATAGTTGCAATATCTGAAGTTACTGGACGCTTTGATATTCTGTTAACTCTAAGAGCACAGAACCTTGAAGAATTACATACTGTAGCTATAGAAAAGATAGGTAAGATAGAAGGAATTCAAAATACTGAAACTTTTGTTGAATTGCAAAGAACTGATAAGGATGCAGTTTATTCTGTAATCGAATAATTTACTTGAATTTATCGTCCCACTTGCCTGCTTCTAATTCAGCTG
Source organism: Nitrosotalea sp. (assembly GCA_031296345.1). Classification (GTDB taxonomy): domain Archaea; phylum Thermoproteota; class Nitrososphaeria; order Nitrososphaerales; family Nitrosopumilaceae; genus Nitrosotalea. Next base: position 12,542 of record JARLFW010000037.1, read on the forward strand.
TTGCCTCTTTAGGATTTTTACCATCTATTTTTACTCCAAGTGCCAAGCAAGTTCCGATTATTTCTTTTGTAGCGGATTTTATATTTAGTGCATAGGATGAATCTATCTTTAACTTTGCAACTTTGATAACTGAATCAGGTGATATTTCTCCAACCCATGTTGCACCAGAAGTTCCTGAACCCTTTTGAATTCCTGCCTCTTTTAAAATTAAAGCTGCAGCAGAAGGAATTCCTACTTCCACAGTCCACGTCTTTGTTTTCTTGTCTACATTGACTGTAACTGGAACTTTCATTCCCTCAAAATCTTTAGTTTTCTCATTTATCGCAGTAACTATTTGTAAAATATTAACACCGAGTGGTCCCAATGTTGGACCTAATGGAGGACCAGCACTAGCTTGGCCTCCTGTGACAAGTGCAGAAACACTTTGCATATCTGCCATGATATTTTTCTTCCCTCTTAACTGTAAATTTAATCCTTGCTAATGAGTTGATGGTTTAAGATAATTTGCATCAACAGTAACTGGTAATTGATATGGTGCATCCAGTAAAATCACAGTAGCCTCTTCTTTATCCTGGTCTACTCTTGTAACTGTAGCTTTCATACCTTTGAAAGGACCACCAATTATCTCAACCACTTGATCCACGACTAATTCTGAAACTGTGGATTTCTTTACCAAATATCCTTCTATATCTTTGAATGTTAATTCTCCTCTTAGTTGACCTCTTATGTGTCTGATTCCTTGTAATGCATCAAATGCTGCGTTGGCATCTATGGCCTCCACAACAACATATCCTTTAAGATTCTCTAGAAGGAGAACTGATTGTATGTTGAGTTTTTTTAGTTTAATTCTGTTTTCTAGCAAACCCATTACAACTTTCTCTTGACCGCCCGTGGTTCTAACTGCGAAAAAGTGTGATTTTGTTTCTTGTGCCATTCTATCTATGTCCTAAATTAATAACGGCAAATGTGAATTGAATTATGAACCCAATCGCTCCAAGTGTAGCCATGCCAAGAAGTACTAATCTCAAGTGTTCCATGTAATCTTCCTTGTCTGATTTTTTGGCGAGTTTCATGGTGTTGACCATGTCCTTAAGCATCTGTTTTGGGTTTATGTTTACCATTGGAGGACGTTAATAAAGTGTCCTTATAATTCTTATTTTATGCAATTACTCATAGCATACCAATCTGATCCTGCGGGTTCTAACATGGCATCATTCATTTCAAAACAAATGAAAAAAGAAGATGAAATTTATCACGGAAATGATTTTGACCTTATAATCATATCAACTCCTGCAATATCTGCTGATTGGCTTGAAGAAAAATATCATTATGACGGTTATGTGTTTTTATCAAAACACGCATCTGAGAGTGGAACACTTGCATTGACATGTCATAGTACTGGAAATTTTGGAGATGCCATGTTTGGTGGATTTCCAAGGCAGGTGGCAATACCTCATCCGCATCTACAGAAATCCTACATGAAACGATTATGGAAAGAACGGGATAATTTCTCAAAATTTGACATAACTATAGAGGCTACTCATCACGGACCTACTACCCTGAGTAAGCCTACTTTGTTCATTGAAATAGGTACAACTGAAAAAGAATGGACTGATAAAAAATTATGTGAAAATGTAGCAAAAATAGTCCTAAAAGAAATGTCTGCGCCACAGAAGAAATATGATGTAGCCATATGTTTTGGAGGTACTCACTATCCTAGTAAATTCAATAAAGAATTACTCGAAGGTAATTTAGCACTTGGAACTGTAATTCCAAAACATGGTTTAGATGAACTTGACAAAAACCTTTTTGATCATATTGTAGAGCGAAATACTGAAGCTAAGTTTGCATTGGTAGACTGGAGTGGACTAGGGAAGAATAAACAAAAAATTGTTGATATGATAAATTCAGCTAATTTGGAGATGATAAAGATTTGAATCTTGAACATGAGGTATATAGAAAACTCTTACAAGTACCAAAAGGAAAGGTAACAACTTATTCCGAACTTGCAAAAGCAGTGTGTCTAAAAAATGGACAACGAACTATTGGAAGGATAATGAACAAAAATCCCTTTCCAGTAATTGTTCCATGT
>JARLFW010000038.1 GCA_031296345.1 Nitrosotalea sp.
AGAATCAGAGTGTTCCCTAGGAATCACAGCAAGTGTTTCTTGAGATATAGTATAATTTGCAAATTCAGGATCATCCAATGGAAGTCCTTCCAATTTTTTCAAATCAGCATCAAAGGTGATTCGGTCTTTTTTCAGAGAGGATGTAACATTTCCACCTTCACCAATAGAATACAATAGTATTTTCTGACCAATATCTTTTGCAATATTTGTCATCTCAAGGGCGATTATTTTGTGAGGATTGTAATTTCGATCAAGTGGCATGAGGTCATTACTAATACCATTTGATAATGAAATCAACTCACCATTTTTTCCAAGTATATATCCCAAGTCATCCCTAACATGAGCATCAAAAATATTTTCTATTTTTATTTTTTCTGCAGATTCTTTGTATGGAGTCCAATCATTTCCAACTTTTTCATATGCAGGCATTATTTCAGATGGAGCTGCAACAACATTTAGTCCTGCGATATTTCCACCTGTTCCAAGTTTTGCATAAGTAGTATCAAAATCAGATATCTCAGTTTCCAAAGTCTGTCTATCTTCCTCATGACCTCCAGCGATTGAGTTGGCAGTACCTCCAATTCTTTCAACTATGACTTTGAGATTACTTGCGTAACTAATAGAATGTAAAACATCTTGATTTTCTTGAGATGTGAATATGAGAAGATAAAGATTCATTGTAGAGACTCCAATTATAACTGCAAGTAATAGGTAGGTCTTTTGGGTAAGCTTCACAAATAAAAAAATCACTTGGAGCGGTATAAAAGTTAGTATAATTGTTATGCAGTAAGAAGTCAAAATGTCTGACGAGTTTCTAAAAGTTGCAAGGCAGGAGATACAATCAGAGATAGATGATTTGAACGAGGTCTTCCTTGAATGCGCTAATGACGAACAATTTTTCAAAAAATCAAAAGAGATGGAAAAACACATGCATAAAATCAAGGGCTTGGCACCTATGATGTGACAGGAAAAAGTAGGAGAGATTGCCCAAATAAGTGACGTAATTTTAAAACATATCATAAACCACGGAGTATTGAAAGGTTCACAAGAGATAGTTTTTGAAGCAGTTCAGAGAATGAGTCTTCTTTTCAATGGAGATGTCAGCAGTGACATAGAGGATTTTAGAAAGCAGGTAATGGATACTTATCCAGACATTACTGGACTTTGATTTACACTTTTAATTATATATGACATATTTGCATCCATATCATGGCCAGGGTAATGATAGTGGATGACTCTGATGCCATCAGAATGGTTTTGAAAGATATTGTAACTATAGGCAAACATAATCTGGTTGGAGAGTTACAAAATGGGATGGGAGCTTTGGATGAATACGTAAAAGTAAAACCAGACATTGTATTACTTGATATGGCCATGCCAAAAAAAGATGGAGTCTCAGTGCTCAAAGAAATTATCAAATACAATCCAGCTGCAAATATAATTATGATTTCAGCTAGTGATAATCAAGACACTGTAAAAGAGTGTTTGAGTTTAGGAGCCAAGGCGTATATTCTAAAACCATTTAATTTTCAAGAAGTATTAGATATCATCACCAAAGTTACTAAATAATATTATCAAACTATTTTATACCCAAGACTTGAAATCCATTTTGTTTTTTCTAATGGAAATCTGTTACTACATTTGACACAAAAGTAATCTTGCGCGGGTTCTGGAAATTTATCTCCACAGTCTTTACAGATATAATAATTATCCATAGACTTGTAATCAACTCCCAGGATCTTAATCTCTTTGTGACATTTTGGGCATTTGTTTTCTTTGTATGAATCCTCAACTGAAACATTACCACATTTGAAATGCTCAATTAGTTTACCTTGAACAAAATTAGTACTTTTACATGCAGGGCAGAAGAAATTAGGAAGAATTCTTAAGGAACCGCATTGATGACATGAGACTTCTTTTATATCAGAGATTTTCATTATGATTTTTTCATGTTCAAGCTGTGAGAGATATTTTTTTAGTAGATCATTTTCCGTTCCAGAATATTCAGAGAGTCTTGCAAAACTCATCCTTGAGGCAGATTTTAGATGTGTTGTAATTCTTTCAAGATCATCAGACGGTTTTTCTTCAAGAATAGATCTCTCTTGCTCTAGAGTTTCAAAGACATTTTTGAGATTTTCAAATCTAATTGGTTTTTCAATATAGAGATAAGCTCCACCTCTAAGAGCATCTTTAATTTGCTCATCAGACTTGGAATCTGCAGTTTCAAGGATGATTTTTGCGTTAGGACGTATGTCAAATATACGTGCCATTACTTCATTTGCATTCATGTCTGGAAGATGAAAATCTAGTAGAACTATGGGCTTTTTCCCAGCAGATTCCATATCAGAAAATACATGAATGCCAGTCTTTCCGTTAGTACATGATTCAACATTATCATAACCTAGTTTTTTTAGAAAATCTCTTAGTAAAATAGTGATGGCCATACTATCCTCAATTATTAGGACATCATTTTTTCTTCCAGACATGAGATCTGTTTTAATATCATGCTATATTATTCTTAAAGAAAATACAGGTATGGTTAAAAGGTGCTAAAAATGAGTAGCACATATGGAAAAATACGTAGTAGACACTAGTATCATAATAGACGGTGAGATCACCAAGTTAATTGAAGCAGGTACCTTAACAAATTGTGAGATAATAATTCCTGTTGCGGTTTTAGACGAATTACAATCACAGGCATCGCAACACAAGGATTACGGTTTTGTGGGTCTTGAAGAGATCAAGAAAATCCGCGATCTGGCAGAGAAAAATAACATCATTCTAAGATTTGAAGGCGAGAGGCCCAGCATGGAGGATATCAAACTTGCAAGACATGGTAGAATTGACGCAATAATAAAAGACATTGCAAAAAAGAACGGTGCTACATTTTACACTGCAGACTATGTTCAGGCACTGGTAGCTCAAGTAGAAGGAGTAAAAACAAGCTACTCAAAACCACAAATAAAAATTTCAGATTTAGAATTTGAGAAATTCTTTGATAATCAAACTATGAGTATTCATCTCAAGGAAGGAACTCTACCTCTTGCAAAACGAGGAAAGCCAGGAGGATTTTCTCTAGTAGAAATTAATGAGACACCTTTGACAAAAGAATACTTGGAAGGAATTACTAAAGAAATTTTGGAAGCGTCAAGAGCCACCCGATTGGGCATAATTGAAATATCAAAATCAGGAGTCATAGTGATACAATACAAAGATTTCAGAGTAGTAGTAACCCATTCACCGTTTTCAAGCAGTTATGAAATTACAATAACTCACCCCATAGTAAAAATGTCATTAGAACAGTATACAATTTCTGAAAAATTAATGAAACGTATCTCTGAAGAAGCTGAAGGAATACTAATTTCGGGAGCTCCAGGCTCTGGGAAGAGTACTTTTGCATCAAGTCTTGCAGATTTTTACTCTAACAAAGGTAAGATAGTAAAGACGTTCGAGTCACCAAGAGATCTTTCCGTAAGCAAGAAGGTAACACAGTATACGCAGCTTGAAGGAAGTTTTGAAAATGCCGCAGACATACTGCTTCTTGTCAGACCAGATTATACAATATTTGATGAAGTAAGAAGATTTCATGATTTTAGAGTATTCTCAGACCTAAGACTTGCAGGTGTTGGAATGGTAGGAGTTGTGCATGCACATGCTCCTCTTGATGCAATACAGAGATTCATAGGAAAAGTTGAGCTTGGCATGATTCCACATATTTTGGATACAGTGGTCTTTATTCGAGCAGGTCAAGTTTCCAAAGTATACGAATTAGAATTCAAAGTAAAGGTTCCTACTGGAATGACAGAGCAGGACTTGGCAAGACCAGTCATAGAGATTCGAAATTTCGAAGACCATGTCTTAGAGTATGAAATCTACACCTATGGTGAGGAAAACATAGTCATTCCAATATCAAAAGAGACCAAAAGTGGAGGAATAGAAAAACTTGCAGAATCAAAAATTAGAGATACAATACGAAGATTTGATTCTGATGCAGAAATAGAGATTTTATCAAACAATAGCATACGGGTACGAGTAGACAAGGAATCCATTCCATCAATAATTGGTCGAGGTGGAGCTACAGTAAATGATCTTGAGAAGACACTTGGTGTTCATATTGATGTAGTACCAAAGGAACAATCCTCAAGAGGCGGAGAATGGTTTGAAATGTCAGAATCAGGAAATAACTTCATTTTAGAAGTTGACATATCAAAGTCAGGCATGGATGCAGAGATTTATGTCAGTGATAGAAATGTTTTATCTACACGAGTTGGAAAGAACGGCAAGATAATTATTGCAAAAAAATCAACAGCTGGTAAAAGACTAATTGATGCTGTAATGTCAAAAAGTGACATCATGGTAACTGTTCATGATTAATTATTGAAAACTTTCTAAAATTTTTGGATTTGATTTTAAAAATGTAACAAACTTTCTTAATTGTTTTATAGTCTGTGGATTTAGATGATGTTCAATTCCTTCAACATCCTGATTTGCTATTTCATGATTTATTCCAAGCATTCTAAAGAATTCAAGTAGTGTACCATGTTTTTGCCTTACAGTATCTGCCAATGATGTTCCTTTTTGTGTCAGATTTATTCGTCTATATTTTTCATATTCAAGATATCCCCCATCTCCTAGTTTTTGAACCATTTTTGTAACAGAGGGGGCGCTAACGTTAAGATATCTTGAGATATCTAGAGTATTTGCATATCCTTTGAGTTCCACAAGTTCAGATATCACCTCAAGATAGTCCTCGATTCTAGAATAATCGGTTTTTGCCGATTTATGAGCCTCTTTTATCGATTCTAGCCGTTCAGCCCTCTTTTCTTTCATATTTTTGATGATTACATTTGAAATCATATAACCTAATCTGTTGATCAGAAATGTTAACCCAGTTGTGAGTGATCTTTTGTGTGGAATCTTAACTATTATTTCAAAAAGGAATACCATGGATGAAGGGGTTAAGACAGGTATTGATAAAATAAAGAAAGTTAGAGATTCCCTTCACAGGAGAGCAAAGATTTACTCTGAACTTGGAACATTAGACGACAGAGGGGTTGCCCGTGCAATGGGGGCAGTCCAGAGAGCTCCATCACCAGGAAAAAAGATAACAAAGATAGGATTCATCATGCTCTTTTCACCAGATCCGTTTAGTACTCCTTTTGCCATTCCAACAATAATTGCTGGAAAATATTTGGAAAAAGTATACAATGGTGCAACTATCAAAGACATAGGTCAGGAAACCAAGAATTTCTTTACAGACATGTCTGGCATCAGAGACAAGATAAACTAGTTCCAAGAAAAATTCTATTATTTTTGCATTGGTTTTTAACTAGATATTGACACTAGTTTTTTGTGGCAACTAGAGCCCAAGTTTTAATTCCAATAGCAATTGCGGCAATCATAATTGGAATAGTAGGAGTCATTACAATTCCTGCAGATTCAAAACTTGCCGAAGTTAAATTTCCAAGAGGGACAATAAAGATAGATGACACGGTCTTAGATGTACAAATTGCAGAAACAGATGCTCAAAAAACAAGAGGGTTGATGTTTCAAAATGAACTTCCAGATGATCAAGGGATGATCTTTGTATTTAATCAAGAACA